>NZ_JAJCPX010000050.1:0-17005 GCF_020563125.1 Longicatena sp. 210702-DFI.1.196
TTCAACCATGCCTGTACATGGTTGAAATATAGCGACTGCCTGTCGCACAAAAAGAGGAAATTAAGTGATTTCCTCAATTTTTTATTTCTTCGGTACTAACTTTTCTGTACCACCCATATAAGGCTGTAACACCTTAGGAATATTTACGCTTCCATCCTCATTCAGATTGTTTTCTAAGAAAGCAATCAACATACGAGGAGGAGCAACAACTGTGTTGTTTAACGTATGAGCAAAATATTTTCCATCTTTGCCTTTTACACGAATTCCAAGTCTTCTTGCTTGTGCATCTGTTAGATTAGAACAACTTCCAACTTCAAAGTATTTTTTCTGTCTTGGACTCCAAGCCTCAACATCGACAGACTTGCATTTCAAATCCGCCAAGTCACCTGAACAACATTCCAAAGTTCTAACAGGAATATCTAAGCTTCTAAATAAATCAACAGTATTCGTATAAAGTTTCACAAACCAATCTGCACTTTCCTCTGGTTTACAAACAACGATCATCTCTTGTTTCTCAAATTGGTGAATACGATAAACACCACGTTCTTCAATACCATGTGCTCCCTTTTCTTTTCTAAAGCATGGAGAATAACTTGTATACGTATAAGGCAAATCCTTTTCATCTAAAATTGTATCAATGAACTTACCAATCATAGAATGCTCACTTGTTCCAATCAGATACAAATCTTCGCCTTCAATTTTATACATCATACCTTCCATCTCCGCAAAGCTCATAACTCCAGTTACAACATTGCTGCGAATCATAAAAGGTGGAACCACATAGGTAAAGCCACGCTCAATCATAAAATCTCTTGCATAAGAAATAACAGCAGAATGTAATCTTGCAATATCTCCCATCAAATAATAGAAGCCATTACCTGCAACTTTTCTGGCACTATCTAAATCAATTCCATTAAAACGTTCCATAATTTCCGTATGATAAGGAATTTCAAAAGCCGGTACGATCGGTTCCCCATATTTTTGTAATTCCACATTTTCTGAATCATCTTTTCCAATAGGAACACTAGGATCAATCATGTTAGGAATCTTCATCATGATTTCCTTTATTTCTGCAGCCATCTTCGCTTCTTTTTCTTCAATTTCTTTCATTTCATCTGCCATGGCCTGCACTTTTGCTTTTACTGCATTTGCTTCATCTTTTAAGCCTTTTGCCATCAATCCACCGATTTCCTTGCTCATGGCATTACGCTTTGCGCGCAGATCATCACCACGCTGTTTTAACTGGCGATTCACTTTATCCATTTCGACAACTTTATCAACTAATTCAAGCTTATGTTCCTGAAACTTCTTTTTCATGTTCTCTTTTACAGAATCTACGTTTTCACGTAAAAATTTCATATCTAACATCGCTATATCCTCCTTACAAATAAAAAAGAGGTATTGTCCGAAAGGGACGATACCTCGTGTTGCCACCCTTTTTTAATTCATAGCATCACACTATGAATCCTCTCAAGTGATAACGGTACTACCGGAAGTAACTACTTTATTCACTACTTCACTCCAAGGTTGATTTCATAAAGCTTTGACAATAACTCACACCAGCCGTTATCTCTCTTTGCTCAAAGACTCTATTACTTATCCTTATCGACGTTTTCTTATTTTTTATATCATTCTTTATTCTCGTTGTCAATTGGTTCCACGGCATCTTTCGCAGATTCTTCAGTTTCTACTGCTTTTTCAACTGTTTCTGTCGAAACTTCAGCCGTATCTTCCGCTTCCTCTTCTTTATCAACGATAGCAATCTTCGCTACAGATTCATCTTCTCCAACATTGATTAATTTTACACCCTGTGTATTTCGGCTATAAATACCAATATTTTCAACAGCAATACGGATTATGATACCTGTATTTGTAATGATCATGACATCTTCATCACCATTCACTGCTCTTACAGATACTAAATCACCTGTTTTCTGGGTAATGTTAATTGTCTTAACACCTTTTGCCCCACGAGTTGTTAAACGATATTCTTCAATAGCTGTACGTTTTCCATAGCCATTTTCACTAACGGCTAATAAATGCGTACCATCTCTAGAAGTCGCAACACCTACAACAACGGAACCATCGACATTAAAGCCTTTGACACCACTTGCCGTACGTCCCATAGCACGTATACCATCTTCATGGAAACGAACTGCCTTTCCATTAGAACCGGCAATAATAATTTCATCATCGCCTGTTGTTTCCTTCACACCCATCAATTCATCATCATCACGTAAAGTAATCGCAATCTTACCATTTTGACGAATCGAATCAAATTCACTCATTGGTGTACGTTTTACAAGACCATTCTGTGTCACAAACAACAGATATTCTGATTCACTTTCCGGATTTACCGGTACTAAAGCACGTACCTTTTCTTCTTTATCCAGATTCAATAGATTAACGACTGGAAGACCCTTCGCCGTTCTACCTGCAGAAGGTATTTTATATCCCTTCATACGATAAACCTTACCAAGGTTTGTGAACAACATCAGATAATCATGTGTTGACATGGTTGTTAATAATTCAACGATATCATCCTCATTCACAGACATTCCCTTGACACCACGGCCACCACGATTCTGTGTACGATAGGTATCAATTGGCATACGTTTAATATAACCATTTGTTGTCATTGTGATAACAACATCTTCCACCGGAATTAAATCTTCATCTTCCATGGAATAATCTGCTTCACTGATTTCTGTACGTCGTGGATCACCAAAACGATTTTTTACTTCTGTTAATTCATCTTTAATAATCTGAATAACACGGGAATGATTTGCTAAGATATCTTTTAAATCAGCAATTGTCTTTAACAATTCCTGATATTCATTTTCAATCTTATCACGTTCCAAACCGGTTAATCGACGCAGACGCATTTCTAAGATTGCATTTGCCTGAATTTCGGTTAATTTAAAACGTTCCATCAAACCGCTTCTTGCTTCTGCATCATTTTGACTTTCGCGAATCAAACGAATGATTTCATCAATATGATCCAATGCAATACGCAGACCCTCTAAGATATGCGCACGATCTTCAGCTTTCTTTAAATCAAACTGTGTTCTTCTGACAACAACATCAATCTGATGATCTACATAATGCTGCAGCATTTCTTTAATGCCCATTTGTTTAGGAGCACCATTGACCAATGCCAGCATATTGACACCAAAGGATGTCTGTAAAGATGTCAGACGGAACAATTGATTCATCACTACTTCTACCTGTACATCTTTTCTTAATTCTATGACAATACGAATACCGTCACGATTCGATTCATCATTCAGATAGGTAATACCATCCACCTGTTTTTCACGAACTAAATCAGCAATCTTACTAATTAGATTTGCTTTATTTACCTGATATGGAATTTCTGTGACAACGATACGATTCTTGCCATTGCCCATTTCTTCCACATGATATTTACTTCTTGTGATAATGGAACCTCGTCCGGTTTCATATGCCTGACGAATACCACTTCTACCTAAAATAATACCGCCAGTTGGAAAGTCTGGACCTTTGATATAATTATCCATTAATTCCATGACTGTAATATCCGGATCATCCATAACCGCAAAGGTTGCGTCTATTGTTTCCGTAAGATTATGCGGAGGAATATTGGTTGCCATACCTACCGCAATACCAACAGCACCATTGACGATCAAATTAGGAAAACGTGCCGGCATAACTTTAGGTTCTGTTTCCTCACCATCATAGTTAGGTCCAAAATCTACAGTATTTTTATTAATGTCACGCAGCAATTCCATGGCAATCTTGCTCATTCTCGCCTCGGTATATCGCATAGCTGCAGCACCATCACCATCCATAGAACCAAAGTTACCATGACCTTGTACAAGCATATAACGGTAACTGAAATCCTGTGCCATACGTACCATAGCATCATAAACAGCAGTATCTCCATGTGGATGATACTTACCAATAACTTCACCTACGATACGTGCAGACTTCTTAAAAGGCTTGCTGGCAACAATACCCAACTCATTCATCGCATGCAGAATACGGCGATGTACCGGCTTTAAGCCATCGCGAACATCTGGTAAAGCTCGGTCTACAATAACAGACATGGAGTAATCCAGGAAGGATTTTCGCATCTCTTTTGATATATCAACTTCTTTTAGTTTATCTTTATTCAAATCCATTCAAAAATACACCTCCTGTTAAACATCCAATTCTGCATATACAGCATTTTCCTGTATAAATTCACGTCTAGGTCCAACTTCTTCACCCATCAGCATTTCAAAGACTTTATCTGCTTCCATCGCATCATTGATATTGACTTTCTTCAATGTACGGAAGGCTGGATCCATCGTTGTTTCCCACAACTGTTCCGGATTCATTTCTCCTAAACCTTTATATCGCTGAATACTTACATTTTCACCCATTTCCGCAATGACACGATCACGGCTGGATTCATCATATACGTATTCAATACGCTGTCCTTTTTGAATCTTAAATAATGGAGGCATGGCGATATATACATATCCACCTTCAATAATAGGACGTAAGAAACGATAGAAGAAGGTTAGCATCAGTGTACAAATATGTGCACCATCGACATCGGCATCGGTCATGATAATAATCTTATGATAACGCAATTTCGATATATCCATCTCTTCTCCGATACCGCAGCCAAAGGCAGTAATCATAGAGCGAATTTCATTATTTTCAAAGATTCTATGTAAACGCGCTTTTTCAACGTTTAAGATTTTACCACGCAGTGGCAAGATGGCCTGAAATTTAGAATTTCGTCCTTGTTTTGCACTACCGCCGGCAGAATCACCCTCGACAATATAAATTTCACATTCCGATGCATCACGGCTGGAACAATCCGCCAATTTACCAGGAAGTGAAGATATTTCCAACGCACTCTTACGTCTTGTCAGCTCTCTGGCTTTTTTCGCAGCCATACGTGCTTTGCTAGCTAGGATACATTTATCAATGATGATTTTTGCTGTATCCGGATTTTCTAAGAAGAATTTTTCCAGCTGTTCACCAAGAATACTGGAAACAATTTTACGAACTTCTGAATTACCTAGCTTTGTCTTCGTCTGTCCTTCATATTGTGGATCTGGATGTTTAACGGAAATAATAGCCGTTAAACCTTCACGCACATCATCGCCGGCTAAGGTTTCATCCTTTTTGATCATCCCATTTTCTCTGGCATAAGCATTGACGATTCTGGTTAAAGCTAAGCGGAAACCATCCTCATGTGTTCCACCTTCTGCTGTATTAATGTTGTTACAGAAAGAATAAATATTTGGTACATATCCATCGTTATACTGTAAAGCGATTTCTGCTAAGATACCATCTTCAATACCTTCTACATAAACAACTTCTTCATGCAGTGGACTCTTATTCTGATTCAGATATTCTACATACTGACGAATACCGCCATCATATTTATAAACGATTTCTTTTCTTTCTTCTTCACGTTCATCCGTTAAGATCAACTTAATACTTTTATTTAAGAAGGCCAATTGACGGATTCTGGTATTCAATGTTTCAAAATCATAAACCTGCGTTTCGGTAAAAATCGTTGGATCTGCTTTAAAGCGTACCATAGAACCATGCTTATCTGTCTTACCGATAATCTTTAATGATTCAACTGCTTTACCGCCATTTTCAAAACGCATGAAGTAAATATTGCCATTTTGATATACCGTAACTTCTAGCCATTCACTCAAAGCATTAACAACGCTGGCACCAACACCATGCAAACCACCGGATACCTTATACGCACCACCGCCAAATTTACCGCCGGCATGTAAAATGGTAAATATCGTTTCCACACCGGAAATTCCTGATTTTTCAACGATGCCTGTAGGCATACCTCGACCATTATCTTCGACACGAATGATATTATCTTTTTCAATCGCAATATCAATATCTGTCGCAAAGCCTGCTAAGGCCTCATCAATGGAGTTATCCACAATTTCCCATACAAGATGGTGAAGACCTTTTTCACTGGTGGAACCAATATACATACCAGGTCTTTTCCGTACTGCCTCAAGACCTTCTAACACCTGTATATCATCCGCAGTATAGGAATGATCAACCTTGATGTTTTCCATTTCTTCGATTTCTTTCATCTGATTTTCATCCATAGACATCCTCCTAACATCTCTGTAATGTTCCATTGGCTACTTTCCATAAGGTAACCTTACGCAGTTTTCGTATTTTTTCTGCTTCCGTCGTATCTGTGGTAGAAATGAAGATTTGCACTTCGGCAGGTAACGACGTTAACAGTTTTTCTCTTCGATACACATCCAGTTCGCTGAATACATCATCCAGCAATAATACCGGAAATTCTTGTATGATATCACGTATCATATAAACCATACCTATTTTCAAAGCCAATAAGACACTTCTTTTTTGACCTTGTGATGCATAGGTTGCTAAATCCTTGTCATTGATCATAAAAGTAAAATCTTCTTTATGAATACCAATGATTGTTTGTTTTAGATAGATATCACGAGCAAGATGTTTTGCATATTTTTTTTGCAGAGCTTCTTTCATGACATTTTTATCTTCATCAAAAGGAATACAGCTGTCATAGGAAATATTAAGTAGCGTATCATCCTGTGAGAGTTCTTTATAAAACTTTTGACATTTTTCTAATAGTTCCTTTAAAAAATAATGTCGCTGTTGTATGATCACAACTTCTTCTTCAATCAACTGTGAGGTCAAGACTTCTAAATAAGCCTTATCTACATGTTCTTGTTTCAAATATGCATTACGCTCTTTTAAGAGCTTTAAAGCCACATAAAGCGTACTCACATACTTTTTACTTATCTTACTTAATTCCATGTCCACAAAGCGTCTTCTGACGCGAGGAGAGGCATTAAATAATGACATGTCATCCGGACAAAACATTACGGCATTAAATTCACCGATAAAATCACTTACACGATTTACCGGATTTTGATAAATAAAGAGATTTTTACCTTTTTCATTCACCGTAATTTGAATATCTTCTTTTTTATGCTCTTTTTCAATTTTAGCCCGAATAAAAAAAGCCTCGCTTTTTTCTCTGATCAAATCTTTATCTGTATTTGTCCGATGTGATCTGGTCGTAGAAAGATACAATAATGCTTCCAACAAATTTGTTTTGCCTTGTGCATTCTTTCCTGCCAGCACATGAATGCCATCAGAAAAAACAGCTTGTAAATCCTCATAATTGCGAAAATCATGCAGTCTGATTTCAGAAACTCTCATGACAATGTTATGATTGTTCCTTCAATGTTGATGACATCACCGGGATAAAGCTTTCTGCCACGGCGATTTTCTTTCTCTTTATTTACATAAATTGAAAGCTCTTTTACGGCAAATTTAGCTTCTCCGCCGCTTTGAATAAAGTCTGCCATCTTTAACAACTGGCCCAGAGTAACATACTCGCTGCTTAACTTGATATTCATTCTAAAACCACTCTCACATTCTTATATATTATATCATATTTTAAGGCTTTTTTGTTGGTTTTTTATAAGGTTTGCTATCTTTTTTCAGAAAGTACCATAAGTATTTTTATATATGCAATTTTAGTAAAAATAATAGCGAAAATACATTTTAAATATGACAGGATGATGTCAAGATACCTTGTTTATAATGAGGGTACAAAGAAAGGATGATGAAGATGGAACAAGCCATTTGTCAGAGCTGTGGCATGCCGTTATCTGAAGATGTTTTAGGAAGTAATGCCGATGGTTCAAAGAACGAGGAATACTGCATGTATTGTATGAAAGAAGGAAACTTTACAGCCGATTGTACGATGGAAGAAATGATTGATTTCTGTGTAAAACCAATGATGGAAGAGATGCCTGAAAAAAGTGAAACTGAAATAAGAAATATGATTGCTTCCTATATGCCTCTTTTAAAACGTTGGAAAAAGTAAAAGCATTGCTGTTTGCTTATAACCTAAAAAAGCTGATGATCAGCTTTTTTTCATACTTCTGTTAAATTCAGAAAGTGACAAAATTCTTTATCTTTATACAAAGATTCATAAGAGCCTAACTTATAAATTTGTCCTTTTTTCATCCAAATTATTTCATCATAACAAGGTAATAAATCAGGATACACATGATGAGCCACTTCAATCAAGATAGCAACATCAAGTGTAAGCAATAAGCTTTCTATTTGGTGTCCCATGATGCCATCCAATGAGGAACAAGCCTCATCTACAAGTAATACCTTGGATGGATGTAACAAAGCTCTGGCAATCGCAATTCTTTGTTTTTCCCCGCCTCTGAAATGAACTTTATCTTCGATTATTTGATCATGAAGCCGTTTGATGAGATGTGATAAGCCTACTTTTTTCATTATTGTAATTACTTCATCTTCACGAATATCGGTTTGATAAAGCGTCAAATTTTGTAAAAGCGTGGCTTCAAAAAGAAAATGATCTTGCGTAATAATATGCATATTTTCATATACATTTGCTATTTGTGATACCTCATATTCTCCATTTATTTTTATACTACCTTTATCAGGTGCATCATAGCGCAACAGCATTTTTAAAATACTGCTTTTCCCACTTCCGCTCTCCCCAATCAATAAATATTTTTTACCTGTTTTAAATGTTAAATTGATGTCTTGTAAGATTTTATGATGCCGACTGCTATAAAAAACTGATTGTAATGTAATTGATCTTACATCATCAATTTTATTCGTATGATCAATCATCGGTAAATCAATCGTATGCAATACTTCCTTCATTACTTTTAGACCAGATTGCCATAAGGATGATCTAGTGAAAAAGTCTTGTAAAGGTGAGGCTACATTATTATTAAGCTGACTGATTCCCATTAAGGTACCTAAATGAAACGCACCATGAAGCACTAAATAAGCACCAATAAACCAAGGTACACATACAGTAACATAGTTTAATAAAAAAATGATCGTATCAGATAAACAAAGGACTGTCTGTAGCTGATATTTACAAGTTTCCTGTTTTTTATTCATATCAGAAAATTGTGTATGAATGGCTTCTTCCATTCCATAGAACTTCACCGTATCTGCACCTTTGATGATGTTTTTCATGTAGCTTAGGAAAATGGTATTCATATGAAGTGATTTTTCGGTTCTTGTCATGATTTTCTTGCGCGTTAAGAAAGGAACACAGATGTTCATCAGAGTCATAAGTAGAATGACGCATCCCATCATCATATTCAGATAAAAAATACCAAAAACAGCTCCTAAAAATAACAGAATATCATATAACATAGCCTGTAGAGAATCAAAAAACTTTGTTTGTATTTCCGTCATACATGAAGATAAATATGTTAAATACGTACTGTCAGGAACTTCATGGAATATGGCAATTTGTTTATTGAAAATAGCTTTCATCAAGATAGCTTTCATATATTGAAAGGTTTCTTTTTGATATTTGGCATAAAGTATCTGACGTAGATATTTACAAACACACATACCGCTAATTACCATGCATGTATAGATAATTTGTATTTGTAAATCATCAAGCTTCATTGCTGTAATAGCATCTATTAAATTTTGAAAAACTAAGGCAAATAATATTTGTAAAAAAACAAGTAACAAACAAAAAAATATCCATAAACCTACATATAATTTTTTATGCAATAAAATCGTTAGAAGTATATTTCGATAAAATTGCTTTTCTTTTTTCATAGTATCACCGCCGTTTTTAAGATACGATAGAGATACTAGTATGTAAATAAGTCGCTGTTAGCTAATAGAGAATCATAGCTTCGATATGAAATACGCCTGTTCATAATCAGAATGCTGTTCATGATATTGCATGACGATCGTTTTTAAAAACTTTTTTGTCTGAAAATCATATTCATTCTGTATCCAATCCATCATCTGTTTCATGTCTTTACTTACATCCTCACCTTTTATTTGATGTGCACAATAAGAAAACATGAGCTGTAAGATTGGATCTGTGATTGTCTTCATATTAATAAAAGATTCTTTACTTTTTTCTATATCATGAAGACAAAGATAAGCAAATGCCTGGTAAAAACTAAGGTAGGCAGAATGATAACCTGCCGTTTTGGCTTGTTTTGCGTACAGTAAAAGTGAGGGATAATCTTGCTGTTCCAAGGCGATAGCACATTTATTATTTAATATATGCAAACATAGTTTATCATCCTGTTCACATTTTTTTAAAATTGTATCTAATAGTGAAATAGCATCATCATACTGATGTAATAGGGATACTATATTGGCTTTTGTCACTAAATTATAATACATACGTTTTAAATATAAGCCTTTTTTTAGATATTCATCCGCTTTTTCACAATATACAAGGCTATGATAGATATCACCCAAACGTAGATTAAGTTCTGCTAAACGAAAATACAGCCATGCATCGATTGCCTGATATTTCGTAAATTTATAGTTTTGAATTATTTTATTATATTCTTTTTGCGCTTCTTTCCATGATTTATTTTTCTCTAAGTTATAGGCATAACATACGGATAAAAGATGCTGTTCTTCTATATCTAAAATACAGATAAAATTTTTCATAAATACTTCATCAAAGAAAAACGTCTTATGATCTTCAAAAAGATAGGTTAATGTATATGCCAAAATGTACTGATGAAATACCGAAGTTTCCATATAAATATCCATGTTATCTTCAATATCAGTATATACTTCATGAAGAAACGACATATCAAATTCTAAAATGGCTTGTAGTATAGTAACAATATCAAACTTGCACACATGATTTTCATAAGTTTTCCTGATCAATAAAGAGTTCATGAAATATTTTCTTTTTTGTATATTCCGCAACATCCTTTTTACCATGTTCAATATCACTTAGAAAAGATGGGGTAATTCCAATCATATCCGCAAAATAGTTCAAAGACAGGTTTTGTTTCTTACGATGATAACGAAGAAAGAAACCAAAGCATTTACTATCATGATGGGATGTATATTCTGTTTCAAGAAAACTCATGCGATTACCTCCTTCTATAAAAAGAAAGAAGTGATCAAATGTACAACCACTTCTATCTAAATTGTTATTTATGCGTAAGTTCTTACCGGTAATACTAACTGTAAGACAGAATCATCATCAACGGATTGGATGATAAAAGGCTTCATTTCTCCACACAGACTGAATTTTACCAAAGAGCCGCTTAATGCTTTGATTGCATCAAATACGTAACGTCCGTTGCAGCTGATTTCAAGAGCGTTTCCACTAAAACTTGCACTGCTTAAGACTTCTGTAGAGGAACCTACTTCAACAGATTTACTGGATAATACACATTCCTGCTCACTTAAATTAAATTTAATAACGGATACACCATCATTTTTAATAAAGCTTGCACGGTCAATGGCATTTAATAAATCATGAGCGTCAATTGTTAATTCATAATCAAACTGTAAAGGTATCAAACGGCTTGTTTCCGGATAAACACCATCAATCAGACGAGTCTGTACAATGGTATCATGAATGATAAATTGTGCTTTCTTATCATTGACAGCAATTTCAACATCGCCTTCCCCTTCTAAAGTTTTTACAACTTCTTGAAGAGATTTTGCCGGAATCGTTATATTAAAGTTTAAAGATTCTTCTATTTCTACTGTCTTTTTAGCTAAACGATAAGAATCGGTAGCAACACAATGTAATTGATGTTCTTTACATTGGAAGTTAACACCTGTTAATACTGGACGTGTTTCTTTATCACTGGTCGCAAAACTAGTTTGTAATATAATTTTCTTTAAAATATCTTCACTTACATTAAAACATTCGTTTGGTTTAGAAAAATCAATCGCAGGATATTCAGAAGCTCTCATACCATTGATTCTGAATTCTGCGGTATTGCCGGAAATCTTTGTTAATGATCCATCTAACATTTCAAATTCAATTTCATCAGCATCTATCTTACGTACAATCTCTAAAATATATTTTGCTTCAATGACAATAGATCCCATATCGTGAATTTCTAAGACACAATGTTCACTCTTTTTTAATTTTGTTTGAATGGAAATGTCAGAATCGCTACCTGTTAAAATTAAGCAATCCATGGTAGCTTCAATTTTCACACCAGAGAAAGCTGGTAAAGGTGAAAAGGTTGAGATAGCTCTGGCAGCTACGGATAATGCGTTATAAAATTCTTTTTTGCTTACTTTGAAGTACATGAGTGGAGCTCCCTTCTTTATCTTTTATTTATAATGAAATAATAATAAGTATGTGGAAACTGTGGAAAACTTCAGTATATCCCATAACATACGTTTATTTTAACATATTTTTGCTGTGGATGAAACGTTGAAAGATGTTGATAACTTTTTTATTTTATCCCCAGCTTGTTTTCAATCTGTAATAATGCCTGCTGAAAGGTTTCTTTTTCCTTTAACAATTTTACCATTTTTTCATAACTAGCCATTATTGTAGAATGATCGCGGTTACCAAATTCAAAGCCTATTTTCACAAATGGCATTTCTAAATGTTTACGACATAGATATACGGCTATATGTCTGGCATTGGCGATATTTTTGGTTCTTGATTTGGATTCTATCTGCGTTCTTGTTAATCCATAATATTCACAAACCGCTTTTTTTATTTTCTTAGGTGTTAATTCATCATCCACTGCAATGACGGGATTTTCTTTAAATATTTCCTGCGTAAATGCTAAATCAATTTTTTCCGGATTATATAATATTGCTTTAAAGAAAAGTTCATTTAAAGATCCTTCAAGTTTTCTTACATCACTGGAAAACCGTGTTGCTAAATAATCAAGAACTTCATCTTCAATCATGATTTCTTCTTTTCGTCCTTCCATCTTTTTTTGCAAGATAGCTTTGGCTGTTTCGAATTCCGGAGAACCTACGGAAACAGAAAGACCGCTGGAAAAGCGTGAAATCAGACGATTTTCGATACCTTTTAATTCAGTAGGATGAATATCACTGGTAATAACAATTTGTTTATTATCACTAACCAATTTATTGTAAAGGTTAAAGAAGATTTCTTGTGAAGTACTTTGTTTCAATCGTTGAATATCATCAATTAGCAGATAATCAACAGAACAAATCATTTCTTTGACCTCTTCTACTGTTTTATTTTTCATAGATTCAATCAGTAAAGTGACAAAATCTTCACTATATATGTAAAGAACTTTTTCATCAGGTTTATTTTCTTTTACAAAATTACCGATGGCATGTAATAAATGGGTTTTTCCTAATCCCGAGTTACCAAAGATAAATAATGGGTTATTAAACTTACCGGGATAATGACAGGCGGACATGGCAGCCGCATAGGCTTCACGGTTATTCTTGCCGACAACAAAGCTGTCAAAGGTATATTCTTTTTTTATTTTATCCTCAAACATGATTTCATTTCTTCTTCTCACCGCTGAGGATGGTTGTAACAAATCGACTTCATTTCTTAATAATATTTGACAGGATACTGGCTGATCCAAAACCTGAGATAATTTTTCCTGAATCAGATCAATGGATTCCATCATTATTTGTTTATTAATTTTAAATGGAACAATGATGGTTGCCAATTCACCATCTATATCATATAACGATGAATCCTCTTTAAACCATGCATTAAAAACAGCATCATCAAAATGCGCATTTTCATTTATGAGGGTCAATGTTTTTTGCCAGATCTGATCCAGCTGTATACTAGCAAACTTTGACATAAGCAACTCCTTTTTTCGGTAGTCATATTTTACTATAAATGGTGGAAAAAAACTATGCGTATTATGAAAATATCAAATTTTCCACAGGAAAAGTAAGTATTTCATCGATAAATAAAGGATAAAAAAAGTTTTCCACACTTATCAACGTGGAAAGCCTGTGGATTTTTTAATGTGGATAAGTAAAAATGGTGGAAAAGTTGATAAGTACTAGTATAAGAAATAGCTTTCCCATAGCTTTTTATATTAAAATAAACTGATAATTAAAGGCTAAATGAATGTTTTCCACGTTTTCCACAATAGGTGGAAAACCTAGCTTAAATTTACTGTGGAAAGCTTGTGGATAAATAAGAATATTAGAAATTTTAGCTAGAATTCCCCTTTTTTCTTTTCAATAGGAGTAAAACTTAGAAGTTTTCCACTTTCTTTTATAGAAGAGGATTAGAATTGTTGAAAACTTTTCTGATTATGAAAACATAGTACCTATATAAACATAAAAATTTTGTTGAAATCTTGAAAGAACAAGATCACTTTTTATTTTCTGAAAAGAACTATGGGAAAATGTTTTAATCTTCGTTATAATAGATACGATATATAAATTAATAAGAAAGCAGGTTTTTTATGAATACAATAGGAAATATAGTAAAAGAAAAATTACAGAATTATGAAGAAAAGCTAAAGGCCAGCAATCGTCGTAGTTTATCTAGAATATGCAATTGTACAGAAGGAGCTTTTTTATTGGCCATGACAATCTATGTGGTTGGCAATATGAATGCTTGGACAATTTTAATGTTGGCAATCTGTGTCTTTTTAATATTTAGAATCATACATATCTATATAACGATAACAAGCTCATTGGATATTAGATTATTATATTTTGGAATGATTTTTTGTGAAATTGTGCTTTCCGGAATAGGTTTCTTTTATACACCAATCCTTCTATTTTTAGGTTTGATATTCGCTATGTTAATCGGATTTCCTTTTTTATTCCATAAACTTTCTTTATTGAAAAACTAAAAAAAGAAATACGAATTTTCATTTATTTTAAACTTTTATTGACTTTGATAATGAATTTATGTATAATTTCTTAGCAATGCTCAATTTGTATAAAGAAAAAAGAAGTGGAGGTGGCTCTTGTGAAAAGAACATATCAACCGAGCAAAAGAAAACACCAGAAAACTCATGGATTCAGAGCCAGAATGGCTACTGTTGGAGGACGTAAGGTTTTAGCACGTCGTCGTAGTAAAGGTAGAAAAGTGTTGTCAGCTTAAAAAATCACCTTCGGGTGATTTTTTTGTAGTAAGGTCTGAAAAGGAGCAACGATATGAAAAAAGAATTTCGTGTAAAAGATACGCGAGAGTTTGCGGAAATCATGAATTATAAGAAGTTCTATACATGTCCTTCCTTTGTTATTTATGTAAAACCTAGAAAAGAAGATCATGCGCGTGTAGGAATTTCCGTTGGAAAAAAGATGGGAAAAGCTGTTATACGTAATAAAATTAAGCGGCAAGTACGCAGCATGGTACAAGATATTTATACATTTGATGAGAATTTTGATACGATTATTCTTGTTCGAGTGAAATATCATGAAGAAAATTATATAAACAACAAAAAACTCTTGGAAAGATTGATTAAAAAAGTTAAAATATAAAGGTAGGCAACTTTAGCGAGGAGAAATGAAATGAAAGATTTTTTTAAACAAAAAAAGAAATTGCTTCTTGTTGTAATGCTGATGGTGGTAACGCTCACAGGATGTAGCGTACCGCGTGGTCAGAATGGTAAGACTTATGTGGACTCCATTATTACAATTAAAGAAGAAACCGTAGCAAGGAAGAATGTAGATTTTGAAAAGGGATCAAAAGCAGAAAAGCTGTATAAAGACTTAAAACCGGATGAAAGAATTACCATCAAGCCAACAACTTTCTCAGATGCGATGGATGAAGGTTGGTTCCATGGTATTATCGTATATCCAATTGCACAGCTGATCAACTGGGTAGCAAACTTTACGGATGCCGGTATTGGTATCATCGCAGCAACCTTTTTGATTCAGTTATTAATTTTCCTGTTTTCTATTAAATCACAGGTCGCAAATCAGCGCATGCAAGCATTACAGCCAGAAATGCAAAAAATCCAGGCAAAGTATGCCGGTCGTACAGATGATCGTTCCAAAATGGCGCAAGCACAGGAAATGCAGGCTTTATATTCTAAATATAAAATTAATCCATTTGGAACTTTATTAATCACTTTTATTCAGTTCCCTGTTATTTTGGGTATGTATCAGGCAACAATGCGTGCTTACAGTGTAGTAACTGGTAGTTTTGCCGGTATCAATCTTGCAAAAACACCAATTGAAGGTTTAAAAGAAGGACAGATTGCTTTTGGCGTTATCTTCATCTTGATGGTTCTGTTCCAACTTCTTTCCTTTAAAATGCCACAATGGTTACAGGAACATCGAAAAAAGAAACAACATGTAAAAGAAAAGAAATATGCAGAACCTAAGAAACAGCCGGGTATGATGGGCTCAATGAATATGATGATGTATATGAGTACAGCAATGATTGCCATATTCGCTATCAACTGGCCATTAGGTATGTCATTCTACTGGTTGGTAAATTCCATTGTCAGAGTAGGACAGAACTTATTGATTCATAAATGCTTTATCAAAGATTAGGAGGCATACGTTCAATGAAAACATATACTGGAAAAAACTTGGAAGATGCTATTCAAAATGCAGCAAACGATAAACAAGTGACAGCAGAGGAACTTACTTATACCGTTATTGAGGAAACTAGTGGTTTTCTGGGATTAGGAAGTAAAGTAACGATTAGTGCTTATTGCAAAAATGATATCATGGATTTTATGAAGGATTATCTGCAAACTTATTTTGATGGAATTCAAATGGAAGCAACCATTGAAGTAAGTGAAGATAATGATTTCTATCATGTAGATTTGGATGCTGAAAACAATGCTATCTTAATTGGTAAAAATGGGCAAACACTGCAATCTATGAATGCTGTATTGAAATCTGCAGTATCCAGTGAATTTAAAAAACGTATCCGTGTTCTCATTGACATCAATGGATATAAAGAAGAAAAATACCAAAAAGTATGTTCTTTAGCATTGCGTGTAGCAAAAAGTGTACAGCGCAGCAAAACAGATGCTATCTTAGATCCTATGCCAGCTGATGAGCGTAAAGCTATTCATAACTATTTGACGAATATGCGTAATATCTCCACGGTAAGTGAAGGGGAAGGTAATCAAAGACGATTAAAAATCGTATATGACCCTGAAAAACAATAAAAAACTATGGGGCTCTAAATTAACGTAGGGTTTAAAGAAAAAACGCTCTAAATTATCATAGG
>NZ_JAJCPX010000051.1:0-16149 GCF_020563125.1 Longicatena sp. 210702-DFI.1.196
GGAACCGTACGTACGGTGGTGTGAGAGGGTGATTTATTTCACCCTACTCGATTTGATAAGGTTAAGTGTTTTAGCATACTTTTACGTTTGTATGGGGAATATTTGATATTATGAATGGTGTGATAAAAGCGTAAAAAATTGCTTATCTTTATCATCATGATCAATGGAAAGAATTCTGTTATTTCTCTGCATCGTGTTATAGCAGTATGGTAATCGCTTTATGATGATTTTGGATCTTGGCACAATGCACGCTTCCTCCATCTTCTCCATCTAAGGTCCATGGTATTGCTTGATCACAAGTAATCGTCAAAGCAGAAGTTGTCAGAAAATGCATCCAGGTAGTATTTACTTCGCGTTTTAATAAGGCCGTTATAATATTTTGCACATCTAATAGATTATTCGGTACGCGCAGTAAAAGTACTTCAAATAAACCATCATCTAATTTGGCATGTTCCCCGGTGATAGAAGTAAAGCCTGCCACATAACGTGAATTGGTTATACAGCCAAAGATACAATCCTCCTCAATACGCATATCTTTTGTTTCTAAAACTATATGATAACGTGGGATATGGGTCAGCTGCTTAATGCCTTCCAAAAAATAAGCAGCCTTGCCAAAGGTGTTTTTACTTCCTTGAGGTGTCGAATAGGAGATTTCGGTGAACAGACCAAAGGCGGCAACATAGGTGAAATAGCGTTTGTTGAACTGACCGATATCACAAGCAAAAGGCGTTGGTGTTGCCAGATGTTCCATCAGCTTACCAGGACTTTTTGCTAATTTCAGTGTTGAGGCAAAATCATTAACGGTTCCCGTTGGAAGATAAGCGACTGCCGGTTTTTGTGCCACCTTCATTAGACCGCTGATAACTTCATTCCATGTGCCATCTCCTCCACAGCATAACAGTAAATCAAATTGTTCGGCCTTTTCTTCAACCAATTGGCGTGCATGGTTACCATACTGTGTCACAAATACCTTGACTTCATCTTCCATAGCACAAAATGCATTGCATAAGGTAAATAAATTTGCTTTGGCATTTCCTTTACCGGCTTTTGGATTGACAATAAGCATGACTTGCCGCATGGTATCACCTCCTGCATATAACTAACATTATAATGAAAAAGGCCAAAAATTACCAATAATTTATCGTAATCTTTTTCTATTCGTTCATGTAGCAGTCAAACTTACGCATATATATAAGCAGACGTAATTGAAAATTCAAAGAAAAAAGGTTTCTTTTTTGACCCCATTTCGATATACTGTTTAAGGAAAGAAAGAAGTGAAAGAATGAAGAGTGATCAACTGCTGAATGTCGTAGGATATGCCGGTAAATTATTAATTGAGAGTGGAGCGGAAATCTATCGGGTGGAAGAAACCATGGTCCGCCTATGCCACAGTTTTCATGAGGTACAGGATGCGGAAAGTTTTGTTACGCCAACCGGTATCATGTTGTCAATCACGGTGGATGGTAAGACTTCGACAAAAATCATGCGCGTACATTCAAGAGGGGTCGATCTAAATTGCATTGACCGTATCAATGCATTGTCAAGAAGAGCGAGTGAAACTGCTTTTTCTTTAGAAGAATTGAATCAACAATTGCAGGAAATTGGTCGAAAAGAGCGTTATTCATTTGGGATGACCTTACTATTCAGTGCGCTTAGTGCAGGAGGTTTTGCCATCTTCTTTCAAGGCAGTATGTTAGAGGCAGGCTGTGCCTTTTTCATCGGTTTGATTATTAAAGCAATTACGTGGTTTATGGAACAGCGAGATTTAAATAATTTTTTCATTAATGCGATTGGAGCGGCTTTTGCGGCGATGGTTGCATTAGGTCTGCATAAGTTGTTAGCGAATACGGATGTTGATATTATGATTATTTCCAGCATTATGTTATTAGTGCCGGGACTGGCAATCACCAACGCCATACGGGATACGGTTGCCGGTGATTATTTATCCGGAGTTGCCAGAGCCTGTGAAGCATTTTTAGTGGCGATTGCCATTGCGGTAGGCATCGGTTTTATCTTAAGTATTTTCATGGTACAAGGAGGTGTCTGATATGCTGAATCTGGGCAGTGTGATGATTTCCAGTTTTCTTGCCAGCTTAGGATTTGGGGTGTTATTTAATATCAAAGGAAATAAATTATTACTAGCTGGTATTGGCGGCAGTATTGGCGGTGTTGTGTATCAATTGTCCATGCAGTATGGCTGTAGTGAAATGATGGCGATGTTTTTGGGATCTATCGCTTTTTCACTTTATTCAGAAATCTTAGCACGTATCTGTAAGACACCGGTCACGACCTTTATCATTTGCGCCTTAATTCCTTTGGTACCCGGTGGTGGTATGTATCGCATGATGTTACAGGCGATCCAGGGACATGTAGATGAGGCATTAAATATTGGCTTAGATACGATTAGTATTGCAGGCGTTTTGGTGTTAGGTATCTTAATGGTTTCAACAATCATGCGCTCAGTTTTTAAAACGAAACGGCAGGTGAAAAGAAGTGAGAACTAATGTGGAATTATTAGCTCCGGCAGGAAGCTTTGAGGCATTGCAGGCAGCCGTTCAAAATGGTTGTGATGCAGTATATTTAGGAGGAACTATGTTTGGCGCAAGAGCATTTGCGCATAATTTTGATGATACGCAGATGGAAACGGCAGTTAAATATGCACATGTATATGGTGTGCGGGTATATGTAACCGTGAATACACTGCTTTATGAGAAGGAAATGGAAGAAGTCATAGCGTATGTAAAACGTTTGCAGGATATGGATGTCGATGCTTTGATCATTCAGGATGTCGGCTTATTTACCTTGCTGCATGAGCGATTTCCGGATATGGAGTTACATGCATCTACACAGATGCATATTCATAATCCACAAGGCATTGCGATGTTACAGGAAATGGGGGCAGCCAGAGTGGTTGTTCCAAGAGAAACAACGATTGAAGAAATTCGCGAATATGCAAAACTTGGCGTAGATTTGGAAGTGTTTGTACAAGGGGCTTTATGTGTATCGTATTCCGGACAGTGTCTGATGTCTTCTCTGACTTTGGCACGCAGTGGAAATCGAGGAGAATGTGCCCAATCCTGTCGAATGCAATATACATTGGAAGAAGATCATCATGGTTTACACAAAGAAATCACGACCAAAGGGCAGTATTTGTTAAGTCCGAAGGATTTAAATACCTTAGAACAAGTACCAACCTTAATTGAGGCAGGGATAGCATCCTTTAAGATTGAAGGCAGAATGAAGCGTCCAGAATATGTAGCCTTAATGTGTGCCTTATATCGTAAAGCAATAGATGCGTATACTCGTAAGGAAACGTTTCATGTAGATGCTGCTATGAAACAGGAAATGGAAAAAGTGTTTCATCGTGGCTTTACCAGCGGACATCTCTTTCACCAGGTTGGAAGTGCGTTAATGAATCCGCTGCGTCCCAATCATATGGGCGTGCGTGCAGGTATCATTGAACAGATCAGCAAAGATAAGATGACCGTAAAATTGGTAGATGATTTACATCAAGGAGATGGTGTGCGTATTTTGAAAGCCAAAGGGGATGAGGGCTTTCGTGTCAATCGTATGTATCAAAATGGCTTATTAGTGAATCACGCAAAAAAGAATGAACGCATTCAATTGGATAAAACCGGTTATGTGGAAAAAGGCAGTATATTGTTAAAGACGAGTGATTGTCAACAGCTGGAAGCTTTGCGAGCATCCTATGAGCAGCGTTCACGTACCATTCCCATTCAAGCATCCTTTTCCATGCAGCTTCAGAAAAAAGCAAAATTGATCGTTAAAGATGAGCAACAGCATCAAGTGGAAGTCTTTTCCGATATGCCATGTGAAAAAGCAATGAAAACCCCTTTATCTAAGGAACGCATCCTGGCACAACTACAAAAAACAAAGGATACGCCATTTGCTATCAGCTGCTGTGATATGAGTAATGTTGTAAGTAATGGCATTTTACCTATTAAGGAATTGAATCGCATGCGCAGAAAGGCATTGGAGCAATTGCAGAAACTGCGTGAAGTACGAAATGGTGTTCGACGTTTTGCAGAAGAAAAAGCAAAGGTTATCGCTTTGCCATCAATGCGTGAAGTCATGATTGTCGTACATACAAAAGAACAATATGAAGTATGTCGTGAAGAAGGTTTTTCTTCTATTTACATAGCGGATGTCAGCTTATATCAAACTTTACGACAAGCCAATGAAACAGTCTATTTACGTGAAGAGCGCGTAAAAAAAGATGCTTATACACAACCTCATACTTTAATTCAAGAAACGGCAGGATTAAGTTTTGCTCAAGCTCATGCCGGAGATACTTCTTTGAATATCACAAATTCTTATAGCGCTGCTTTTGCCTTTGCAAACGGTGTGGACATTCTTACCTTATCAGTGGAACATACCCCGGATACCATACAGGAATTAACCACGGCATTTCAAAAGTGTTATCATAGAACAGGCAATTTTGCTGTACAACTATATGGTCATGTGGAATTGATGCTGAGTGAATATTGCCCGATACAGGCATGTCTAAAGGATGATGGTAAGAAACAGTGTGGTTTATGTCGAAAAGCAACACGCTATAATCTGAAGGATTTGAAAGGGCATCGCTATCCGATTTTAAGTGATGTACACTGTCGTATACATTTATTGAGTGAGGATGCCTATGATCATATCGCAGAATGGAAGGCGTATCAAAAGCTTGGTATCACTTCGGCACTTATTGTCTTTACGATAGAAGATGCGCATAAGACACGACGTGTTTTGCGGAAAGTGAAGGAACAGGTTCATGTCGACTAAGGTATCTTCAAATCGGCTATTGAATGATCGTGTGCATCGGCTATATCTGCATTATCTTTTCCCTACGCTGATTGCGATGGCGAGCAATTCCTTGTATTGCCTGGCAGATGTCTTCTTTATTTCCAAAGGTGCCGGCAGTACCGGTTTAGCGGCATTGAATATCGCTATGCCATTGTTTACACTATATTCTGCTATCGGCTTAACATTTGGAGTTGGGGGAGCTACGATCATGTCCATTGCGGAAGGAACAGGACATATGCAAGAAAGAAATCAGGCATTTACTTGCAGTGTGTTGGGCATGAGTGTAATAGGATTGTTTATTGCGGTTTTTGGGACGATATTTGCTCAACCTTTTGCCTACATGTTAGGAAGCAGTCAAGAGCTTTTGCCACATGTTATGGAATATATGCGTCCAATCAATGCTTGTGCCATGTTTTTTGTCATTAATTATGCCGGCAGTATCTTATTACGTAATGATCATGCCCCCAAGCTTGCCATGCAGGCTACCTTATGTGGCAATATTACGAATATCATCTTAGATTATCTTTTGGTCATGGTCTTTGGCATGGGGCTTTTTGGTGCTTCCATTGCGACTGCTTTATCAGCCGTATTAAGTTTATTGTTTATGTTGCCACATTTTTTCTTTAAGCAAAATACGGTGCACTTTTGTAAGAATATCTTTTCTATTGAAGTATGGAAACGTATGCTGATGAATGGAGCCGGTAGCGGTGTGTTGGAAATCAGTGCCGGAAGCGTAGTGCTCATTTTTAATTATGTTATTGTCCAAGAGGCAGATCAGCTATTCTTAGCTGCTTATGCCATCGTCACCAATATCGCTTATGTTACCAAAGGGTTATTAAATGGCTTTGCCCAGGCCGCACAGCCAATTATATCGACGAATTATGGGGCAAGACAAAAAAAGCGGACCCAGCAGGCATTTCATATATCCTTAATTGCCAGCTCTCTTTTTGCGTTACTTTTATACATCCTTTTTCTCCTTTTTCCTAACACTGTGGCTGCCATTTTCAGTGATGGAGATATGCAGCTTATTGCCAGTGCCGGGGATGGCATTCGCTTTTATTTTACAAGCTTGTTTTTTACGGCCATCATCACCATGATTCTATATTATTTGCAAGCCATTGAATGTAGCCGTGCTGCTACTATTTTGGCTCTTTTGAAAGGATTTGTCTTTGTGATCATATCATTATTTATCATGGTCCATCTATTTGGGATGAATGGCATTTGGTTTACGATTACGCTGGCAGAAGGATTGGCAGTACTCAGTGGTTTCTGGCTGTTAAAAAAGTTATGAAAAATTGATAATAAAATACAGTCGTTGTATCGTTATGTAGAAAATATAAGAAAAACACCCTTCGCTTACCTGTTCGCAAAACAGCAGTCTTCTTAAAGGGTGTTTTCTTATGTCTTTATGAAGGAGTAATTTTAAAAGATCAATCAATAATATGCGGATCAATCTCATTGAATCCTTCGCCGTAACGATGTAGACGATAGGTAGCCGGTCCTTTGATCAATTCACCGGTATAGGAAAAACGAGAACCATGACATGGACAATCCCAGGTCTTATCCATGGCGTTAAAATGGCAAACACAACCTAAATGCGGACAAGTCACATCGACGATATGCAGAATTTCTTCCTCATCACGATATACACCATAAGTATGATCATCAATCTGCACTAGTTTCCCTTCACCGATATCAGGATATTGGTCATCGGGATGTTTAAATTTACCTTTAATAAATTCATAGGCAACGTTTAGATTTTCCTTTACAAAAGGTAGGGAGAAGATATCCGACATCCGTTGTGGTGTAAATATTACGCGATATTGGCTGCGTTTACCTAGTGCATGTGCACATAAAAGCTTTCCGGCGATATTTGCACTGGTATTGCCCCATTTAGAAAAACCGCTGGCAAATAACAAGTTTTCATTATGCTTATCTAATTTACCAATGAAGGGGATATGGTCAAAAGAGATATAATCTGAATTGCTCCAACCGGCTTTTACATCACCAATGCTAGAACTTTGGGCAGCTTCTTTGAGCATTTCCTGCAAATCGCTGCTATCCTGCTGACCGCTTTTACCGCTGTTTCCTCCGATTAAAATGCCATCTCTGATGGAGTTCCAGGAACGCATCGGGGTATCGATTGATAATGCCGTACAGTCTTCTCCATGATAGTCACAAAGTAAAATTGTTTCTTGATCACAGCGCATGCGGGCGAAGTAGAAATGTCCATGATCCAATATAGGAAACTGCGTGGCAAGAATGACTTTTTTAGCATGAATACGTTGATTGTTACAAAGCAGTGTATAACTGCCATCTGCTTCTTCTTGCAAGTCACTCACGGGAGAATGCTCATAAAGTGAAACGCCTGCATCACGAAGCACCTTAGCCAAACCGCAAGCATATGCATAAGGATCATACACTGCCTGATAATGCATGATAAGTCCAGCTTTCATCGCAAAAGGCGTTGTTTGTTTTTCCACATAGGTACAAGGAATATGCAGATCCAAATACACTTGATATTCATCTTGCAACTGGGCAATTTGTACATCATCATTTGTATATAGCATCGTATCACAACGATGAAAATCGCAATCAATCCCATGCTCCTGAATGATTTCTTCGATGGAAGTGATTGCTTCTTCATTTGCATGATAGTATAATCGCGCAAAATGTTTGTCATAGCTTTCTAATAAATGACGATAGATTAAGCCATGCTGCGATGTGACCTTTCCCGTATTGCGCCCGCTGGCTCCACGACCAATTTCCTCAGCCTCTAAAACAATGATGTCTTCTTTTGCTCTAGAAAGATAATAAGCGCTGCTTAACCCACATAAACCACCACCGATAATGACAATATTCGTATCCAATTCCTTTGTGACTTGCGGAAATTGGAGCTGTTGTTTTTGTTTGTTGATCCAATAAGAATCGTTCATGCTCTCACCTCGTTATCCTTTATCATGCCCCATACATGGTTTTTTATAAGTTGACATTCATTTTTATTTACGCTATCATAAAAAGCAAGATGAAGGAGTGATAGGATGTACAATCGATAATGAAACTTAAAAATGAATCCGTAAACAGAATCGTTTTTGTCGTGTCATTATCGTATGATCACTTATCCTGATGAACAATCACACAAAGAACGTCTGACGTTCTTTTCTTTTGTGTCAAAAGGAGGTATGTCCATTGCTTATTCTAAAAGATGTTACAATAAAAGATCAAAAGAATCATATATTACTTGATAAATTTAATTATTCCCTGGGAAATGAAGATAAGGTAGGAATTATCGGTGAAGAGGGAAATGGAAAATCAACCTTATTAAAAGCAATTTATAATACAAAACAAATAGAAGACTATGCAGAGGTAAGTGGAACGATTATTACAGACATGAAACATATCGGCTATTTTGAACAACAGTTAAATGACAAATGGCAGGAAAGCTATGTATATGAATATGTTTTAAAAAATGATGTTGCGGATATCATAGAAGCAGAAGACTATAATCGCCTAAAAGAATTTGAACAATTATGTCATCAGGTACATCTGGATGCCACCTGTTTGACATCAGAACAAAAAATCAAAACGTTAAGCGGTGGAGAAAAGGTTAAACTTCAACTGATAAAGTTGCTAGCCAGTCATCCGGAGCTATTACTTTTCGATGAGCCGACCAATGATTTGGACATTGAAACACTGGAATGGTTGGAACAATTCATCGTTCAACAGACAATACCGGTTATTTTTATATCACACGATGAAACATTATTGGAACATGCGGCCAATGTCATCATCCATCTGGAACAGCGAAATAAGAAAACAAAATGTGTGCATACGATCTATCGTGGTACCTATCAAGAGTATGTTAACAGCAGAGCAATGAAATTAAATAAAGAAGCCGCCTTAGCTTCGAAAGAACAGTTGGAATATCAAAAAAAGATGATCAAATTGAACGATATGCGTAATGCGGTACATGATGCATTGAATGATACGGTGCGCAACCCATCCATGGGGCAATTATTGAAAAAGAAAATGAAAAATATCAAGGCACTGGAAAACCGTCATGAAAGAGATGGGGTTCATAAGGTGGATACAGTAGAAGAAGCCATTGATGTCTATTTTGAAGCAACACCTTTACCGGCTGCGAAAATAGTTATGCAGTATCAGCTAAAGGAATTGCGCATACAAGAAAGAATACTGTTACAAGATGTTGATTTATTGATAAAGGGGCAAGCAAAAGTGGTAATTACAGGACGCAATGGCTGTGGAAAAAGTTTATTATTGAAAAGACTTTATGAAGAAATCAAGCTGCGCGATGATCTTAAGGTTGGGTATATGTCGCAAGCATACGCACAATGTTTTCAAGAACATGAGACACCTATTCAATTTCTCTTGGAAGAAGGTGATCAAAAGGATGTTACCAGAGCCAGGGAATTACTAGGAAGAATGAAATTTACGAGTGATGAAATGATACATTCCCTCATGGAATTAAGTGAAGGACAAAAAGCAAAAGTGTATCTTTTACGCTTCATTAAAACCAATTGCAATGTCTTACTGTTAGATGAGCCGACCCGCAATTTATCACCACTTACAAATCCGCTTCTTCGTCAGATCTTAAAGGAATTTAAAGGCTGTATCCTTGCGGTATCACATGATCGTAAGTTCATAGAAGAGGTTTTTACAACGCGATATCAAATCGTCGGGCAAAGGCTCATAAGATGGAAGTGATTATGATAGAGTAATGCCATAAACATGCGATAAGAAAATGTGAAAATTTTACTCATGTGCAAAGGGTATGATAAAATAAAAAAGCAAATGGATACACGCCTTCGTAGTTAAGAGAGGAAGATTTTATATGGCAATTATTGGAATAGATTTAGGTACAACCAATTCATTGGCCTGTGTTTGGCGAAATAACAAAGCAGAATTGATCCCAAATGCATTAGGGGAATATATAACACCAAGTGTCGTCAGTGTAAAGGATGATGAAATCTTAGTAGGACGATTAGCAAAGGAACGTCTGATTACCCATCCCCAAGACAGTGTTGCTGCGTTTAAGCGGGACATGGGTACAGCCAAGCAATATACGTTAGGTAATAAGACATTTAAACCTGAAGAGTTAAGTTCTTTTATCCTACGCCAACTGATTGAAGATGCAAAAATGTATTTGCAGGAAGACATCGAAGAGGTCATTATCAGTGTGCCGGCATATTTTAACGATGATCAGCGTTGGGCGACAAAGACAGCAGGGGCATTGGCGCAAGTAAAAGTGGAACGAATTATCAATGAGCCAAGTGCTGCTGCGTTAGCACAGCATATTCATGATGATGGGGAAGACAAAACTTTTCTCATTATCGATTTTGGTGGTGGTACTTTAGATATTTCCGTTGTAGATGCTTTTGATAATGTGATTGAAATAGCTGCGGTTGCCGGCGATAATCATTTAGGTGGGGAAGATTTTAACACCGTGATCGCTGAAGCCTTTTTAAGGGAACATGGTCTGTATGCTACAGATATCAGTGTCCAGGAAAAAGCGATGTTAATGAAGCAGGCAGAAATATGCAAACGTAAACTGAGTGAACAGGATGAGGTGAACATGAAAGTACGCATCCATGATACGCTTTTGAGTATGAAACTTACAAATCAGCAGCTGATTCTGTTGGGTAATAGCATCTTAACACGGATGGAAGGTCCCTTAAAACAAGCATTAAAGGATGCTGGTGATGATATTGGAGATATTGATGATATCATCCTTGTCGGGGGCTCTTGTAAGATGCCAGTCGTTCAGCATTATATAGAATATCTGACTAAGCATACCGTAACTATGCACTTGGATCCGGATAAGGCGATTGCTTATGGATGTGGAACAGCAGCCGGTATTAAAGAACGCAATCAAGAAATCAAAGATATGCTCCTTAGTGATATCTGTCCCTTCACTTTAGGCACTGCTATATATCCCGACGGGCTGAAGGATGCAATTATGAGTCCTTTGATTGAACGTAACAGTGTATTGCCATGTAGTCGGGAATCTTTGTATACGACTATACATGATCAACAAGAAGTCATTGATTTTGAAATTTATCAGGGAGAACATTACCATGCAGAAGATAATCTGTTATTAGGCAATTTAGAAGTTAAGGTACCACCCAATAAAAAAGGTAAGGAAATCGTAAAGGTTCGTCTAACTTATGATATAAATGGCATTTTAGAGGTGGATGCCTTTGTAATTTCTACCCGGCAAAGTTTTCATAAGATGATCTTATCGAAAAATAATCGTATGAGTGAGGCAGAAATTAAGCAAAAGCTCCAAGCATTAAAGGAGTTGAAGATACATCCACGTGATAAAGAACGTAATCGCTTATTACTGGCACGTGGTGAACGAATGTTTTTAGAACTTGTAAAAGAAGAACGTCAAATGGTAGCAGATCTGATGCGCTATTTTGAACAGGTATTGGAAAGTCAGAATGAACGTGCGATTGATCATGCTTATCATGAAGTCAGCCGACGCCTGGATAGCATAGAAGGGGATGGGGATACAACGACGATTCCTCGTTATTTTCAAGCATAGGGGGAATGAAGTATGAAATCTTGTTGGGAAATTTTAGCAATCACAGAAACAACAGATCTAAAAGCCATTAAAAAAGCCTATAGTAAAATGGTGAGACAATATCATCCTGAAGATGACCCCGAAATGTATCAAACGATACGCCAAGCTTATGAAAGCGCCCTAAAAATAGCCAAACAAAGCGCTATGTCGCAATCTGCAGAAAGTAACAATCAAGCGGAACATGAAGATATGCATAGCATCTATGAAAGGTTATTTGCTTTTGAAAAAGAGGAAGTTCATGCGAATGATGATGAAGAAGCGTACAAAGATGTTTTTGATGTATTGCAGTATATACAAAATAACTTTGTTGAAAAGTGGAAACAGCTCTATGAAACACAAGCCACATACAATGAATGGGAACAATTTTTTCAAGAGTATAAAGGTTTTGAAGACTATTTATTCGAAGCGTTAGAGGAATTAATACCATATCATAAAGACAATTGCGTATTTTCATGCGATACAGCGCTTCTTCTACGCTTGCGTCTTTCACTCTATCAATTTAAAAGAATAGAAACAAGCGTTCCTATCGAAGCCTTTGATGAACAATTAAAAAGGCAGACGATGATGGAGCTAAAGACACCGACTGCTGTTTTGCTGTCCATAAAAGAAAAGTATTTCTATGCACTTTTGCATCTCGTATTGATGGATTGGGCAGCACTCGACCAAAGTCCGCTGCGGACACAGCCATCCAGCTGGCAAGCTTTTTTTAAGACAGTAAGTTTTCAGCTGGTGAAACAAGAAGTTAAATTCCATGAACTCTTATGGAAGACATTGGATCGTCCAAAGCCACTTCAAAGCGAGGTACAACAGATGATGCAAGAGCAGCTTTCCTTGCCAAAGGAAAGTGAAGTGCTTGCTCATATAAGTGGAAAATGTTTTGACATAGTTGATTTCTCTGATTTGATGAGTAAACAAAGACCTGTTGAAGATACGGTGTTGGAGCGATGGATAATGCTGAGTGAATCAACTAAACGAAACGATACAGCGGTATGGATAACCTTTTTAAGTACGAATGCCTTTTTAGAAGCTAGGACAAATGGGCAATTCTTAAAACGCTTATCAGAGTATATCTTACCAAAGAAACGATATCGTCAATCTATCAAAGATCTTATGGATAGACAATTAAAATTATCATCCTATTTACTGTCTATCCAAAACAAAGCAGCGCAAGGTATCCCACCTGAGCAAGACGTAAAGAAAGCTGTCTTTCAATTGCATCAGTACTTGTCGAAAAGCAGAAAAGTACAGACTCCATCTAAATTACCATATATCATTGCAGTGGCCGTATTGTTTAGCATTATGACTGCTATGAATTACCAAGCAAAAGAGGAAAAAGATAGAATGAAGGAGTATAGCAATATTGTTCATTCTAGTTTTGATGAAAATATATATGATTTAGGCTTTATCATTTATGTCGAAGAAAAAGAAGGTAAAAAGATTTTGATGCAGGGTGATGAAGAATTGCTAGAAGTTAAAGATTATCGTAACAATAAAAGTAATTATCGCATTGTGAAGCTTAAAGACGGTTGGCATTTTTATGACCTTGCATATCGTCAAGTCATGGATGAGGTATATGATGACATTTTGGTTGTGAAAGGCAAAGATGGGGAGAGTGAATATTATGCAGCTTGTCTGCATGGTAAATGTGCCCTTTACGATGAACAATTAATAAGAGTAGAAGACTATAAATATATGAAGGATGATTTCCAAGGAAAATACTATGCTGATGGAAAACTGCATGATAAAAAATAAAATGTGATGAAAGGCTGCGCATACATCGGAAGCAAAGATGTTGGCAGCTTTTTTCATTTACTGATGAAAATATATATGACTTTACTGAAGCAAGACATCGTCAAAAAATCTTACATTTTATGGTTGCGTATGCAACTTTCATACGGTATAATACAATAGTTGTTTATGCAACGGTAAGTTAAGAGGTGATGAAATGCCTGCTATTAGTAAATATTCTTCCATGGTATATCGGCTAAGTCAGATTTATTTCGATGAACAACTGGCACCCTATCATATTGGCTGTGGACAGCAGTTTTTTCTATTACATATCTATCGTCATCCGGGGATTAATCAATATGAGCTTGCATATCAAGATCATTATGATAAAGGAACGACGGCCAGAGCAGTAAAAAAATTAGAGGAGCAGGGTTACGTATTGCGACGCAGTGATGAACATGATCGTCGTATCACGAAACTGTATGTGACAAAAAAAGGTGAGGCCATTGTTGAGATGATCAATCAAGTGCTTGCTGATTGGCATGCGATCATCACAGATGGGTTAAGTGATGAAGAATGCGAAGTTACAGCGCGCCTCATGGGAAGAGTAGCAGCGAATGCAGCTGCTTTCGTTAAAAAGAAATAAGGAGGGAATCTATGGAACAACATGTACATCCAAAAACAAGAAATCCATTAGGGTATCAGCCGATTGGACGGCTGTTAATGCGTTTTGCTATTCCCAGTGTCATCAGTATGCTGGTGAATGCATTATATAATATTGTTGATCAAATTTTCATCGGGCAAGGTGTTGGTTATCTGGGAAATGCCGCAACAACGGTCACATTTCCTTTGATGACAATTCTTTTGGCAATAGGCACGATGTTGGGAGCCGGTGGTAGTGCTTATGCGGCAATCAAATTAGGGGAAAAGAAAGAAGACGAAGCCGAAAATACATTGGGAAATGAATTTTTGATGCTGTTGGTCATCGGTCTTTTGATTACTGTAATTGGTTTAGTCTTCTTAGAACCTATATTAAACTTATTTGGCGCAACACCGAAAAATATGGCCTATTCGAAAGACTATGCAAGCATTATTTTGTTAGGATCTACGTTTAATTTGTTAGGTATCGGATTATCCAATATGGCAAGAACGGATGGCAGTCCTAATGTCGCCATGTATAGTATGCTGGCAGGTGCTATTTTAAACACGATGCTCGATCCATTTTATATTTTTGTCTTGCATTGGGGAGTAAAAGGTGCTGCGATTGCGACCATAACATCACAAATCATTGGTGCTGTCATCTTACTATATTATTTCTTGAAAAAAGGTCATATGCGTTTACGCTTTGATCATATGAAGTTAAAATCATCCATCTGTAAAGCGATTTTCGCATTAGGAATCTCTAGTTGTATTACACAGACAGCAGCGACAATTATGCAGGTTGTCATGAATAACTCTTTGGTATATTATGGTGATATGACATCGACCGGTGGAGATGTGGCATTAAGTGCTATGGGCATTGTCTTAAAGGTTTCGATGATCATTACTGCTATTTGTGTGGGCATTGGTATTGGTGCGCAACCCATTTTGGGATTTAATAAAGGCGCAAATCAACCAAAGCGCATTAAAAGTACTTATAAGCGTGCGGCTGGTATTGCGACAATTACTTCCATTGTTGGCTGGTTGTTATGCATTACCATTCCTCATATCATATTATCTTTATTTGGCAGTGGCAATGCGACATTTACCGAATTTGCTATCCGCTGTATGCGTATCTTTATGATGGGAATCTTTTGTGCAGGGTTCCAGATAACAGCGACAAGCTATTTTCAGGCAACCGGGCAGCCATTAAAGGCGAGTGTCTTATCGATGATGCGGCAATTGATCTTATTGATCCCTTTAATTTTAATCTTACCTATGATCTTTGGTTTAAATGGTATTTTATATGCCGGTCCGATAGCCGATATAACAAGTGGTATTGTTGTATTCGGTTTTATCTCTCATGAAATGAAGAAATTGGACAAGCAGATTGAGGATGAAGATGGAAAAGAAGAATTAGGGGTACTGGAATAGACTATTAAGAAACAGAAGCTAAAAGATAGGAAAATCTGATTCTCATAATCCTTTATGAACGCGCATGTAAGGATACTGCCTTATATCGCATAAGCAATGAAGAGTGGCAATTGCCACTTTTTTATTGTGTGGCGGGCATGCCACATATCTAGGGTGAAAATCCCTCGGGGCGTAGTTATCGACGAACCCAAGAGCGACTTGCAAGTTTCATATCGTGAGGTATGGGAGAGAGGAAGCAATAGCGAAATCGTGGCTTAACGGACAGGAAGTCTGAACATTAAATTCAGACGGCTGATAATAAGGCGGCATTAGCGGATGAGATGGCATGAAGCATCAAAGTCCAAAAGATAACCGTAACCTAATGGCGTAAATCAGATAAGTAAACGAGGAAAGATATGTGACTTACCCCGCGAGGTCTCATTGGCTTAGTAGGCGAGACGTAGAACGACGTGCAGTCGAGGAGTAGTAACAACGAACAATGAGAAGTCAGCCGAGGTCATAGTAGGTAGAAATACTGAAGGACTGAACGTTTTAATCGCACGAGCAAAATGTGTGTTTCTTACAACAATCAGACAGGGGTATGAGTGAAAACGTAAATGAGCAAATATCCAAAACACATATGATGATTTGTAAGAAAGCGGAAAGGATAGGAGTGCACAAAGTATGTCAAAACTATTAGAAAAGATACTGAACAGAGAAAATATGAACAAAGCCTATAAACGTGTAAAAGCGAACAAAGGAACAAGCGGAATTGATGAAATAACGATTGAGGATGCCTATGTTTATATAAAAGAGAACTGGGAACGTATCAGAGCTGAAATCACAGAGAGGAAGTACAAACCACAGTCAGTAAAGCGGGTTGAAATACCAAAAGCGAATGGAGGAACTAGAAATCTGGGGATACCAACGGTAATGGATAGAATCATCCA
>NZ_JAJCPX010000052.1:0-15121 GCF_020563125.1 Longicatena sp. 210702-DFI.1.196
GCTTTATATCTATCCACAGGTGCTTCTAGAACCTATCTGTATTCATCATACCACATAGAGGCTCTAAAGCAACTATCTCGTGCAAGAAATAAGCTAATTCGTTCTCGTAGCGACCAATACGTTATCATCACGAATATTCTTGATGTGGAATTCCCTGAATTTAAAGCTTTCTTTCATAACAAGCTTAGTGATACTGCTTTATTTCTTTTAAACAAATATAAAACAGTGGATCGTATGAAACGTTTAACTTATCAAGACTGTGTTCTATTACATAATAAATCTCGTCGTATTCCAACTTCTAGTTTTGAAGAACTTCGTGATTTAGCAAAGCATACGATTGGGCATCATTTTAACTACAATGACCTTATTCTTTCCTCTGCACTTCAAATCGTAAATACTCTTGAACGGCAAATAGAAAGCATTGAGAAGGAAATTTTAGCTATCATGGAAGAACTGCATTCTCCTATTGATACTATTCCGGGAATCAGTACGCTTAGTGCTGCGACTATCCTCGGTGAATTTGGTGACTTCTCAAAATTTAGTAATCCTAAACAGCTTTGCGCTTTTTGTGGAGTAGAGCCTGCCATTTACCAATCTGGAACATCTTTTCATAATGGCAGAATGGTAAAGCATGGCTCCTCTGAATTACGTTATGTCCTTTTTAATGCAGTTCCTTATTTAGTTATTCATAACATAACTTTTCGTGAATTCTTTTATAAGAAACTTCATGAAGGAAAGAATTACCGCGTAGCACAATCACATGTCGTTAAGAAACTATTACGTATGATTTATCATTTAGAACTTACTGGAGAATCATTCGACCCAACCCTTCTTTACTAGTCAATTTTATCTAATTTTCAAAGATCAATTTTTGTGCTCTTACCAGCACTTGTTTTTGTCATGCTTTTTTAATCTTTTTCAAAAAGGCTTGACTTCTTAATAGCTAGCTCCTTGTCACATATTGTTCATACTATGTTCATGTTGAAGCAAAGGGACGATTGTATGCGTCCCTTTCTTTACAAATCTTCTCCATTTGTCATTATGACATGTTGATACCAATAGAAAGAATCTTTACGCAGTCGTTTCCCACTGCCATGTCCACGATCATCCAAATCGACATAAATGTATCCATAGCGTTTACTCATTTCCCCTTGCGAACAACTGATGATGTCAATAGGTCCCCAAGATGCATAGCCAAACACCTGTACGCCATCCTTAATGGCTTCTTTCATCGCCGCAATATGTGCCTGTAAATAGGCGATACGATAAGGATCATGAACCTTTCCATCAACGACCTCATCTAATGCACCCAGTCCATTTTCAGCGATAAAAATTGGTATTTGATAACGATCCCAATACAAATTTAATGAGTTGCGAAATCCTAATGGATCCACTGCCCAGCCCCAGATAGATTTTTCTAAGTAGGGGTTCTCTTTAGGATGGGTAGGATCTTTGGCCTTGGTGATGCGGGTAAAGTAATACGAAAATGATAGAAAATCTGCGGTATTCTCTTTTAACAGCTGTTCTTCCTCTTCTTTGATCATCACATGGATATCATGATCGTAAAAATAGCGCAACGCATAACCCGGATATTCTCCGCGTAATAAGACATCGGAATAAAAGTATAAACTCATCTGCATCTGCTGGGTGTTGGCAAAGACATCCTCTGGTTTACAGCTTGCCGGATATAAGGCATCATCCCCCAACATCATTCCAATCTGCAAGGAAGGATCAAGGGCGTGGGCAAGTTGTGTGGCTTTAGCACATGCCACAAACTGATGGTGCGTTGCCTGATATTTGGCACTTTCCCAATCTTCATAACCATCCTGCACCATTCCCAAACTGGCAAACTCTCCCCAGCCCTGTAAAGAGTTGATCTGGTTCAATAGGATCCAATAACGTACTTTATTATGATAGCGTTCAAATAGCACGTTACAATATTTCACAAAGAAATCAATCATTTCAGGGGCATACCAACCCTTATACTTGGTAATCAGATGAATAGGCATTTCATAATGTGAAACCGTCATGATTGGTTCTATACCATTTTTCAGCATCTCATCCAGCAAATCATCATAAAACTTTAAACCTTCTTCATTTGGCTGTTCTTCATCTCCGTGTGGAAAGATGCGTGTCCAGTTAAAGGATGTTCGAAAACAGGTAAACCCCATTTCTTTCATCAATGCCAGATCTTCTTTATACGTATGATAAAAGTCAATGCCATGCCGGCGTGGATAATAGCCTTTGGTATCCGCTAATGCTTCTTCTATCTGTTTGGCAGTATGAGCAAATCCGACTACCTTATGGCGATCATACTGCTCTGGAAGGATTTCAATATCCGCCATAGAGGGTCCTTTCCCATCAATGTTCCAAGCGCCTTCTGCTTGATTGGCCGCAATGGCACCACCCCATAAAAAGTCTTTCGGAAATCCTGTAATTTTACGTTTCATCTTATTTCTCCAACTTACGATACAGACGAATCATGCTTTGTACCAGATTTACTTCACTGTTGATAGTCATCAGCGTATCCTGTGCATGGGTGAATAATAAGGTTGTCTGCAGCTCTTCTTCATTGATTGAGCTTTGTATCATATCCGTTTGAATAACATGTGCTTTCGTGATTTCTTTCTTTGCCTGCGTGATCTTGTCTTTTACTTCTTCTTCACTTTTATCATCTAACAGATCATTGATTGCTTCATTGAGCAAATTCCAACAATCACCGGCATGCAGAATGATCTGCATCGCAGCACTATTTAATTGTTCAATCGTTGTTTTATCCATAATAAACCTTCCTTCTTATGCATTGTTTGTTTCCTGTCTTGCGTTTTTACGTGCTGCTAATTTTGCTTTTTGTGCTTCATCCTCTGCTTCTTTCTGTACACATTGCTTATCGTATACCTTAAAGAATGGATAATAGATGATCCAGGATAAGACGAAAATAAATAAGGTAAAGATCAATCCAACCATACCTCCTACAGCATAGGAACAAATAGGTCCAGTCAAATACCAGAAGGAGAATAAAGTCGTTACTTTAGGCAATAAATCAAAATATAAGGCAAACCAGGTCAAGGCCGGTGCTAGTAAACCAATGATCCACATCGGTACCATCAGAATCGGGTTAAAGGCGATTGGTGCACCAAATACCAATGGTTCATTGATGTTACATAAGTTTGGTACCAGACTGGCTTTTCCGATGACCTTACACTTTTTCGATTTTGCCATAAACAACATCATAAGACCTAAAGCCAAGGTACAGCCGCCTCCACCAAGCGTAAAATAATAAGATACTCCATCCGCATTGATAACACTGGCAGCATTTCCGGCTGCTACCGCTGCCTGATTCGCCGCAATTCCTTGCAGGATCAATGCCGACTCAATCGGATAAATGACCCAGGTAGAAATACCAAACGTGTATAAGAAGGTATATCCAACAAAGTATAAGACTACAAAACCAAGGAAACTGTCACCGGCTTTTAAGATTGGTGAGAATAATGTATAAATGCAATCAAAGATACTGATATGGAGCTGGAAAGTAAAGAGCCAGCCAACAAATAAAATCATCAGTATCGGAATTAATGTATCAAACCATACGGTGATAAAATCTGGAATAGCGCTGTCTTCCTTAAAGAAGGAATGAGTAGAAAAAGCATTCATCACAAAACCGACAAACAAGCCGGCAATCAATGCTGCAATCATACCGCCATTTCCTAAAGTAGAACTTTGAAACAAAATATTTCCTGCCTCATCAAAGGTTGGAGATACTAACATCAAAAAGAATCCGATACCAGCCAATCCTGCTTCTTTTTTCGTTTTATTATGGCGTTTCTTTTCCATCAGCAGATATGGTACTAAATATGCTAAGTATAAGGATAATAAGCCCAGGGAAAAAGTAGAAAGTGGGCTAAAATCCGGAAATCCTTCAATCAAGCCGCCAAAAGCGGTCAATACGGTCGTAAATGAACCAATAAAAATCATAGGCATCGCAGTCAGGATAGCCTCCTGGACAGAGGCAATCCACGGATTTCTTGCGAGCTTATTCATTCTCGGTGCGAATTTATCTGTCATCCAATCCATGAATTTTTTCATATGTTTTCTCCTCGTGATTCTATTTCTTAATCACCTTTTACAAAATAACCGCTTGCTTAATTTAACATGCTATGGCAATCTTATCCAATGTATATAGTTCATCAGGGAATTATTTCTAACGTATCTGCTCATAAACATTCCTACGATACCATCGTTTATTAAGCAAGCATTCTACCATTAACGTTCATGCGTTTTCTCATCTTTTAGAAAAGGTAAAGCAAAATCAAGAACGGCATCGCCATCCAATTCCCCATATGCATCTTTGGGGATAATCTGAACAGGAACACCAAATGGATCTGCAATATCCTCTAAATCATGCAGCATGTAGCTAAGATGTGGTCCTACCAACAATAGATCAATATCTTCAATATAATCCTCTACAACAGAGTCACTTCTAGCTTTTACGCCAATTTCAATATTGCGAGCTTTCGCTGCCTGGCGAATGTTTTTGGCCATGAAACCGCTGCTCGCACCGGTGCCACAAACTAATAAAATGTTCTTCATGATCTTCTCCTTTATAATTATGAATGATTTTTATCTGGATTGGTGTTATGATATAAGAGAGATGTATCAAAGTATTCCCGTACTTGTCTGAAGTCATATTCAGCGACGATATATCTCTTTTTCATATTTGCCAATCACATAACTGTCCTCCTTTCCTTATCACACCCTCAGTATAGCGAACACAGTATAACAAGACAAATCAGAAAAGTTCCGTGCAGTAGGAACTTTTTTAATTTGAGCAAAGATTACTTATACTTTATACTTATCGTGTACATATATAATGATGAAGAGTATCTGGGGGCCTTGCATAGGAGAGTGAATAGACATATGAAGGATAATATCTCAATCTTGTTAGACTATCTCTGGCACCATTATGAACATTGGGTAGCTGCCGGTGAGCTATCTTCACTGCTTCATGTTTCCACACGTCAGATACGTAAATATGTCAGTTCACTAAATGAGAATGAAACAAGTCCTTTAGTAATATCATCAAATAAAGGGTATCGATTAAACAGTGCTCAGCAATATTTAGCTTATCGGGAAAAAGGAAGTCAAAATGTGGAAACCCCGCAAACACGGCAAAATCTGATCATTCAAAAACTTATTTCTTCACAAGATGGTATTGATCTATTTGATCTAGCGGATGAATTATTTGTAAGTGAGTCTACGATTGAAAATGATATTCGCAGTATCCGTAAGATTGTTTCTAGCTGTAATGTAACCATACGCAGAGATCATGATTTGTTATATTTAGAAGGCAGTGAAAAAGATAAACGGCGATTAATGAGCCGCTTAATTTCCAGTGATACGTATGATAATTTTGTCTTAAAAGATGAAGTGCGTTTATTGACTTATCATTATCATTTTTGGGATTTCCGTAAAAATCTTGCCGATATTTTTTCACGCAATAATGTATTTGCGAATGATTATACACTAAATAATACGGCATTGCATCTTATTGTCATGATTGATCGTATCCGTAATGCCTGTGAGTTAAATGATCAAGTCGATTTCACACCGTTTCTTGATTCACAACAATATCTTGTGGCACAGGAAATAAAACAGTATATTGAGAAAAACTATCAAATCCATATGAATGATGCTGAAGTTTATAATTTGACGCTTATTATCTCGAACAATACAACGATGATTGATTATTCTTTTATTAATGGCTCTAATATTTCATCTTTTATTGAACAGAAATATATTGATATCGCCCATGCCGTGATTCACAATGTTGAAGAGCGCTATTTACTGGATGCCTTTGATGAAGAATTTATTGCGAAATTCACCATCCATGTTAAGAATCTGTTTAATCGTGTTGCACATAACTATTATGCCAAAAATCCATTGACCGCTAAGATCAAGGCAACGTATCCCTTGATTTATGATATTGCCGTTTATATTGCCCAACAGTTTAAAGAAAATTATGATGTAGTGTTGAATGAGGATGAAATTACCTTTATTTCTTTTCACATCGGCAGTTACTTTGAAAACAATGTGCAATCAAAAAACAAGTTAACGATTCTCTTTTTATATGCCGATTATTACAGCATTCATCAACATACCTTAGAGAAGATCAGCCGTCATTTTGAAGATAAGATAACGATAAAATATGCCGTTTCTATGCCTTCCTATCAGCCCAACATGCTGCATGCAGATTTGATTATTTCAACAGTAGAGGCAAGATTTCCTCAGCCATATGTGTTAATTCATGCATTTCTTACAAATAAAGATATGGCCTTATTGGAAACTACCATTTCTAAGATGTTATCCGAAAAAAACAAACAGAAGCTGAAAGATTTTCTATTTGATTTATTTGATCCTCGCTTATTTTATACGGATGTTCACTTAGATCGTACCCAGCTCATTCAAAAGCTTTGTAACGATGCGATTGCACTGGATTATGCCGAAGCTTCCTTTACACAGGATGTCTTTGCTCGTGAGCATATGTCAAGCACCGCCTTTGAGGACGCTGCCGTTCCTCATTCACTTGGTGATAACGCTAAAAAAAGCTTTATAAGTGTCGTCCTTTGTCCAGATGGTATGCAATGGGGAGTGCATGAGGTGCATATTGTCACCTTACTAGGCGTACATGATGACAGCAGACAAATATTTGCCCAGATCTTTGATCAGTTGATTGAGATTCTTAGTGAACCGGCTTTTTTAAAAGATCTCATCAACTGTCAAGATTATCAAACATTCATTCGCAAGTTAACTGCTTATATGAATGAGGTCAGTGAATAGAAAAAGCAGTTGCTATTCTAACAATCGTTTGTTACCCTTGTGTTATCGCTTTTCTGATGTCATACTATATCTATATAATTGATAAAGGAGTTATCTTATGAACATCTATGAATTTTGGAAAGCCGTCCTAAAACAGGATGAGCAGGAAATCAGAAACTATTTTCATCAGGATGCGAGGATTTGTTGGCATTGTACCAATGAACTATTTACGCTTGATGAATATATTATTGCGAATTGCGAATATCCGGGAGATTGGGATGGGGTCGTAGAAAGAGTAGAGTTACTTGATGATTTGATCATTAGTGTTACACTTGTTTATCCAAAAGATCAAACTGCTTCCTATCATGTTGTTTCCTTTCTGAAGCTACAACAGGATAAAATTATTTCTTTGGATGAATATTGGGCAGATGATGGCAGTGCGCCGCAATGGCGATTGGACAAGCATATCGGAAAGCCTATCAAAGAATAATTTTTAAAGAAATTGGATAAACGTATTGGTAACGCGAAGAAAGGATACCTTTAAAAAGCTGGACTAACCTATTAAAAAACTCATGAAAGAATAACTTTTGACAAATTGGGCTAACATATTGGAAACCCCATGAAAGAATCACCTTTTAAAAAGGAAAGGCACAAAACCCCAAACAGATAAAAAGCAGCTACAGGAAGGATGCAACCTTCATTCGTTAGATTTTAAGTCTAACTTTTGGAGGTCACATTAGAAATCATTCCATGCAAGCTGCTCTTTTTATGATTTATTTTATAGGCTCATTGTCTTTGTTTAAAAGTTCGCTTAGATTCTTTGGCAATTGTTCAATGAAGGATGCCAATGGCACGATTGGTTGAGGTACACCTGGTGAAAGTAATTCTTTATCCATCCAAACAACATCCAACCACTTGTCAAATTTATAGCCGGTATGAGGAAATCTAGCCACTAATTGAAATCCTAACCGCTCATGCATACGCTCACTTTTCGGATTGGGAGAAGTGATACAGGCATATGCATGATGTACCTGCTGTTTCTTTAATAAAATAAATAATACTTTATACAGCATACTGCCAATACCTTTTCCATGAACATCCTTATTGACATATACGCTTAATTCCACATCCCATTGATAAGCCGCACGCTCCTTATAACGATGCGCATAAGCATAGCCTAAAATATTTCCTTCCTCTTCATAGACCAGATATGGATATACCTGTTGTATCACTTCCATACGTTGTTCAAATTCCGTAAGGGAAGGCACTTCATATTCAAAAGTTGCACTATCATGCAATACATATTCAGCATAAATTGCTAATATGCTTGCGGCATCCTGTTTTGTTGCTAAACGTATCATATTCTGTTCCTTTCTTACCCCTTTGTATCATCTATTGTAAAAGAAGACCTTCACATACCCTGTGAAAGTCTATTCTACGATTAGAAAATCAAATTTCTTGGTGTACGTGGGAATGGCTCAACATCACGAATATTCTGCATGCCTGTTAAATACATCAGCATACGGTCAAAGCCTAAGCCAAAGCCGGCATGTTTACAACCGCCATAACGACGCAAGTCCATATACCATTGTAAGCTGTCAGTTTCCATACCCATTTCTTTCATACGCGCTTCTAGCACATCATAACGCTCTTCACGCTGACTTCCGCCAACCAATTCGCCAACGCCTGGCACTAACAAATCACATGCCGCAACCGTCTTATTATCTTCATTGACACGCATATAGAAGGCTTTGATATCCTTTGGATAATCAATCAAGAAGACCGGGCCATTGACTACTTTCTCACATAAGTAGCGTTCATGCTCACTCTGCAGATCCATGCCCCATTCGATTTTGTTATTTTCAAACTTCACATCGGCTTTCTTTAAAAGCTCAATCGCCTCCGTATAAGTCATACGCTTAAATTCACTGTTACGTACCTTGGTGATACGTTCAATGCATTCCTTATCAATCATGCTGTTAAAGAATTTCATTTCTTCCGGTGCATTTTCCAAGACATAATCAATACAATATTTCACCATATCTTCAATAAGATCCATATCATCCTCTAAGTCCGCAAAGGCAATTTCCGGTTCAATCATCCAGAATTCACTGGCATGACGTGTCGTATTTGAGTTTTCGGCACGGAAAGTTGGTCCAAAGGTATACACATCTCGAAAAGCCATCGCAAAGGATTCTACATGCAATTGTCCGGATACCGTTAAAGAAGCGTGTTTCCCAAAGAAATCTTCTTCATACTTTTGATCTTCACGTGTGGTAACTGTAAAGGTTTCTCCCGCACCTTCTGCATCATTGCCGGTAATGACTGGCGTATGTACATAGACAAAGCCCTGGTTCTGGAAGAACTCATGGATGGCCATGGACAATACAGAACGCAGACGGAAAATGGCATAGAAGGAATTCGCACGAGGACGCAAGTGTGGTATCTCACGCATATACTCAAAGCTGTGACGTTTCTTCTGCAATGGATAATCACGATCACAATCACCTTCCAAAACAGCCTCTGTTACTACAATTTCAAATGGCTGTTTACCATCTGGTGTTAATTTTAATTTCCCGGTTACGGTAATAGCTGCGCCGGTAGGATATTTCTCTACTTCCGCGAAGTTTTTCAATTCCTGCATATAAACTAATTGTGCATTGCGGAAATACGTACCATCATTTAATTCGATAAAGCCTAATTTACCGCTGCAGCGATTTGTACGTATCCAACCTTGCAGCTGTACATATTCCAAGCTGTCTAGTTCTACATGAGATGCGCTTAATACGATTTCATATAGTTCGCGAATGGTCATAAATTCAAACATTTCATTTCCTCCTTTTATTCATTAAGGGAACAAAAAAAACGTTCCCTTTCAGGAACGTAAGTTAGTTACGCGGTGCCATCCTGATTCCTGTCAGAAATACCTCTGCTGACAGACATCTTGCTTATCGGATCTTAACGCCATCCTTTCGCGGAATCGTCTACTCTATTCTCCGATTCAACTCCACAGGTGTTCTCCGCTTGCTCGTATGCCTCCGGCTTCCACCATCCCGGATTCGCTATGCATCGTTAGCAGGCATCGTCCTGTTTCAACGTTCTACATTTAAACTGTTTGTTTCAAAAACAAGTTCCTGTATAGATGATACCACATCTACGCTCTTTAATACAACCCCTTTTGGAATTTGTATATGCACATGGGTAAAATCGACCAAACCTGTGATGCCACAGGCAATTAAACGATCTACCGTCTGCTGAATATTTTCACTGATGGCTAAGATGGCGATACGGCAGCCATCCGGAATGCGTTGTTCCAGCTCACTGATATCATATACCGGAATACCGAAACGCACACCCTGGCGATCAGGATTAATATCAAATGCACAGGCAATCTCACCTACAACATAATCCCATTTATTATACTTCATCAAAGCGCGGCCCATATTACCTGCCCCCACCAAAATGATCTTCTCATCGAAATCCATGCCAAGCTGCTGGTTGAATATTTCAATCAGTTTATTGACATCATAACCATACCCTTGTTTCCCCAGATTTCCCAAAAAGGAAAAATCTCGGCGAATCGTCGTTGGTTCAATATTCACAACACTGGCAAGCTCTTTGGACATGATCCTTTCCACTCCTGAGCTTTTCAGTTTCCGCAGTGCTTTCAGATACACCGGATAGCGCTGCAACGTAGCCTTTGGCACATTTTTCTCTGTCATGTTCATCACCTCTGTTAGTATACCACAAATTTTTTTAATTGTGAAGAATTTGTCATTTTGAACTTTTACGGCTTGTACGTACTGTCATACGTATCTCATAGTGCTAATAAAAAGAAGCAAGAAAACTTAGCTTTCCGATATATTATGATGAACAATGCAAGCCTTGCTGCTTATGCATGTCTAACAATAAAGCAAGCAAATGTGGCTGATATGGGATGAAGATTCCCTGTTTGCACATCAGATGCACAGTTTCTAAATCTGCCCAACAAACACCACTGACCTCCTCCTTTTGCAATGTCAGATCTGCTAATCCTCCGGCATAATCAATGGTAAAGAAATCTACTAAGGAATGTTGTCCATAGCTGCGCAAAACCGGCTTACGTTGTTGAAAATCCATATAAATGCCTAATTCTTCCTGCAACTCGCGCTGTGCACATTGCCGGGCATTTTCTCCACTAACAGCACTTCCGCCTATGCCAAAATCCCAATAGCCGGGAAAGCTTTCTTTTTGATCTGAACGTTTTTGTAACAACAGACGACCATCTTTACCAAGAATCAACAGATGAATGACCAAATGGTAATCTCCTATTGCCATCGCATCTCCACGCTTTACCCTGCGTCCAGTACAAATGCCATCTTGTGTATAGATATCCCAGTATTCCATGATTCTTTCCTCCTAACCTTCTGTGATTGCTTTATTGGCTGCGTGATTGATTATGCGCTTGCTCATCACGTGCTTTTCATGTTTTTAATTATATCTTTTTATTCTTTAAATCATTGATCAAGTGCTTTACAAATGCTTACCCGGTACATTCTCCTTTTTCATCATTCACATTCTTTCGCAAGCCTTGTCACGATGGTTTGTATCCGCTCATCATCCAACTGTTTCAAGGTATCCTTAAAGAAAGCCGGATAGGCATCATAGCTTTGATAGTCATCGATCGGTATCCAAACCGCCTCCTCTAAAGGTGTTTTAAGAAATGGCTTTTTTAAATCCTCTTCATGCACAGGTTCTACCAGATAATAAAAGGATACCTCATGATTATTGCCAAGATCTTCTACATCAAAAAAATTCTCATGGATGCATACCAGTCGTTTAACACGAATAGATAAGCCTATTTCTTCCTTTGTTTCCCTGATGATTGCCTCTTCTGCAGTTTCCTGAAACATGATGGCACCTCCCAGTGAATACATAACTTCTTTACCACCTTCCGCTAATCTACCTTTCATCATCAGCACTTTGCCATCACGAACCAAAATCGCACCTGCTCGTAACCGAAAGGTTCCCTTTTCACTATCATAACAATTATCCATAAGCTCATCTCCTTTTTAGCTATGTTAAATATCCATAGCATCAAAAAACTCATCTAGTCTATCCAAAATACTATTCATTATGCCATTGCTTGCTCTAAAACAATGGATATGAAACACATATATTGAAAAAGAATGTGATACCTTATATATTATATTACTTTATATGAAAGAATGTTCAACTAGTAAATACTATTACAAGATAAATTCATAAAATAATATCCATGCGACTAGAGATTTTCCCATACAAAAACCCCCTTTACTGATTTGTCCACAGTTCAGGGGGTATATCCAATATTCGGTTTATAAACGTTTCCTCAAGACTTTTCCTTCTATGCGTCCTATCTTTCCAATTCCATGCCAGGATCTGCAGTCAAAGCAAAATCTCCACGCTCTCCATGCTGATAAGCGATGGTACCTGCAACACCGATCATTGCTGCATTATCCGTACAACAAGACAACGGCGGTATGATAAAGGTAACCTCTGGATACGCCTTAGCCATATCCTCACTGATCTTCTTACGCAAACAAGAATTCGCCGCAACTCCACCTGCCAACAACATTTGTTTAGGGTGATACAGCTCCAAAGCTTTCCGTGCTCTTTCCAATAACGCCTCAAAAGCCGTTTCCTGATAAGAAGCAGCCAAATCCTCAGGCAGGAATGTTTCATTTTTCCGCTTACAGCGATCAATAAACTGCAAGACACTGCTCTTTAAACCGCTGAAAGAAAAATCCAATTCATTCTCTGTTTTAGGCTTCGCCAATGTATAAATAGCTTTGCCATCCTTTGCTATCTTATCCACATAGACACCACCTGGATAAGGTAAGCCTAATACACGTCCAACCTTATCACCGGCTTCACCAATTGCATCATCTTGCGTTGTGCCTAAAATTTCAAAGCTCCATTCATCCTTCATATAAACAAGTTCCGTATGTCCACCTGATACAACTAAAGCAAGTAAAGGAAATGCAAGCTCGGTAATTAACTGATTCGCATAAATGTGGCCGGCAATATGATGTACGGGAACTAATGGCTTATCATATGCCCAAGCCAAAGTTTTCGCCGCCTGAACACCAACATGCAAAGAACCAACCAATCCCGGTCCCTGTGTAACCGCGATAGCATCCATATCCGCTACATCCATGTTAGCTTTCTTCAAAGCCTCTTCAATAACCATTGAAATATTTTCCACATGAATACGACTGGCAACCTCCGGAATCACACCGCCAAAATCCTTATGAACATCAATCTGCGTCGCCACCACATTTGCCACGATTTCCTTCGCATTCTTAATGATGGCAACCGCTGTTTCATCACAACTTGATTCAATAGCCAATATATACGTGTCTTTCATATACAATTTCCTCCTAACGCCTTTATCAGAAAATCCGCATCCTCACCATTATCCTGATAATAAGCTTTACGGACATTCACTTTGATAAAATCATAGTGCTCATACAATTTATGAGCAGCTTCATTTGAAACGCGTACTTCTAATGAGATAGTTTCACACTGCTCTTGATTTGCTGTTGCAATCATGACATCCATCAGCAAATGCGCATACTGCTGTCCACGATAAGCCGGTGCAACAGCAATCTTCGCCAACTGACATGTTTCAAACGTAATCCAGAAATCAATATAGCCAATGATCCTATCGTCTACTTCTAACACATAAACATGAGCAAACGGATTCTCATGTAATTCATATCGATATTGTTCCTCTTGCCAAGGCAAGGGAAAGCATTCACTATCCAATGCCGCAACCGCTTCAATATCCTCCACTTGCATTTTACGCAGCATACTACTTCACCAAATACGCATCATTTTCTTTTAAATATCGCGGAGTTAAGGTATGTACATTGTCAATGCGACGCGCTAACGGACGCAATGCCTGGAAATTTTCCACAAAATCCACATCTTCGTGAGCAAGATCAATCAATTCCGTTTCCCCAACTACACGAACATCCTTGTCCTTCAGATACGCTTTCACCTCATCCAGCGTCATGATACCCTCATCCAAAAGGAACTTTCCTTCATCCAATAACGCCGTATACGCACGTGAACTGCGCGCATCCAGCATTACAAACGTATGTGGATGCATACCTGCATACAGCTGCAACGTACTGATGCAATATAAAGGAATATGTTTTCTAGTACATAAAACCTTAGCCACCGTCATCGCAATTCGCACACCGGTATAGCTGCCCGGACCATCCGTTATCACAACTTCATCAATATCATCCGCTTTCCAATGCGCTTCCTCCATTAACGCAATAAGCGCAGGAAATAATGTTTCACTCTGTCGTTTCCAACACTCCTGTGCAAGACTTGCCACCACGTTACCATCTTCCAGTAACACAAAGATCAAATGCTTATGCGCACTGTCCATACATAATGTTTTCATGCTAATGCCCTCTCTATCTCTTCATATGCTTTGCCAATACCCTCAATGATGAACAAACGAACTTCCTCATCAATGCGACGTATTTCGATACGCAAACGTTCTTTCGGCAATTGTTCCTCAATATAATGTGGCCATTCCACTACACAAACGCCATCATCCTCAAAAATTTCCTCAAAGCCCAGATCCTGTGAGATGCCCTCTAAACGATATGCATCAATATGATACAAAGGCATTTTTCCATAATATGTTTTCAAAATGGTAAACGTTGGCGAATTAATGACCTTCTTCACACCCAACGCCTTACCAATAGACTTTGTCAAAGTTGTCTTACCGGCGCCTAAATCGCCACTCAATGTTAATAATGAACCAGGATGCAGCAAATGCCCGATTTTTTCACCAAGCTGTGCTGTTTCCGCTAATGAATGCACGGTAATTTCTATCATACTACTACCTCCATCTATTTTATTACAGTTATCCTCTATAGATACTGTAGGTTTCTCAACCGTATCATTATAGCATATCTTTTCTGCTTAGCTATAGAATTTTGCCACAAGAATAGAAAAGTCCCGCAACTTTCAAGTTTCCTTCTCCAAAATCATAAACAAATACAGCTATATTGTTGATGCAGGTGGTACACGGAAAAGATGGGTGGAAATAAAAAGGGTGTATGAACCCTATGGAAAATAAACAACTTAAAAGCACGGAAAACGCAATTTCTACTTATAAACTACTATGTAAGTACTAGGCAACTACTAGATAACTATTAGAAATCACTCTATTTGCTATGAAGCCTGTCCATAAGGAATGTGTTTGGCTTTCTATCTCTATATAGAAAAAAACCTGTCCTTCTCAGAACAGGTCTTCCTA
>NZ_JAJCPX010000053.1:0-14934 GCF_020563125.1 Longicatena sp. 210702-DFI.1.196
GTGAAGCGGGGGAAAAGCTGGAGATAACTTCAAAGGCTTACCTATCGCTATTTCCTTCTGACCTTGCCACCTACGGCAGCGAAGCGAAAAAGCTGTTGCAGGATTTGCAGAGCCGAAACGAGAGAATGTTCCTGGTCTCCTTTTTGGTGCTGAACACAGCGGACACCCCCCGTCAGCTTGGCAACAACATCTTTCAGGCAGGCTCTATTGCCCAGAAGTATAACTGCCAGCTGACCAGACTGGACTTCCAGCAGGAAGAAGGGCTGATGAGCTGTCTGCCCCTGGGACTCAATCAGATCGAGATTCAGCGAGGGCTGACCACCAGTTCTACGGCTATCTTTGTACCATTCACCACACAGGAATTATTCCAGAACGGCAAGGAAGCCCTGTACTACGGCATCAATGCCCTGTCCAACAACCTCATCATGGTGGATAGAAAGCTGCTGAAAAACCCCAACGGCTTGATTTTGGGTACGCCGGGTTCCGGTAAGTCTTTCAGCGCCAAGCGTGAGATTGCCAACTGCTTTTTGCTTACCAATGATGATGTCATCATCTGTGACCCGGAAGCGGAGTACGCACCTCTGGTGGATCGTCTGCATGGGCAGGTCATCAAGATCTCGCCTACCTCAACCAACTACATCAATCCGATGGATCTGAACCTGGACTATTCGGATGATGAAAGCCCGCTGTCCCTCAAGTCTGACTTTATCCTCAGCTTGTGTGAGCTGATCGTGGGCGGTAAGGACGGATTGCAGCCGGTGCAGAAAACCATCATCGACCGTTGTGTGCGTCTGGTCTATCAGACCTACCTCAATGACCCGCGCCCGGAGAATATGCCCATACTGGAGGACCTATATAACCTGCTCCGTTCACAGGAGGAAAAGGAAGCCCAGTATATCGCCACGGCCCTTGAAATCTATGTAACCGGCTCCCTCAATGTGTTCAATCACCAGAGCAATGTGGACATCAATAACCGCATTGTCTGCTATGACATTAAGGAGCTGGGCAAGCAACTCAAGAAAATCGGTATGTTGGTGGTCCAGGATCAGGTGTGGAACCGCGTTACCATTAACCGCGCTGCCCACAAGTCCACCCGTTATTACATCGACGAGATGCACCTGCTTTTGAAGGAGGAGCAGACCGCCGCTTATACGGTGGAAATCTGGAAGCGATTCCGCAAATGGGGCGGTATTCCGACAGGTATCACCCAGAATGTCAAAGACCTTTTGAGCAGCCGCGAGGTGGAGAACATCTTTGGTGCGACACGTTGACGCACAAACATCGCTCTATGAGGGTAAAACTTCATGGACTTATGGCCATGCGATGCTAAAATCGTCGGACTTACCTTCTTACGAGGTAAGTAACAACTGATAATTCGAAAGGTAGAATGATGGGGTAACGCCTTGAAATGCCTTCTCTGATACTTCGACCGGCTCTGACTGTAATGGTTGGGGTCAGGAGCTCGATAAAGTCGGCGGAAGTCTGCCGAAACAGTGTAGAAATACAGCTGTCGAAAGTGCGGTAGAGGTACTGTATGCAGATGACACGTCGGGAGTCTATAAAATATCTATGGTGAGAATGTTCACGACGGACTGACGAAAACCGCGAATGTACGGGTCTAGATGTTTACCATATAGAAATGTATGGACACTTAATTGTGGGTCAGTGCGGTGGAGTAAGAATCGAAAATATGAAACTCCGTATTGTGTTACAGGCACAATCAAGCTGACAGGACTATAGCGGACACCTAAGGATATATGCACAGATAGAATTATCGGAACGTGGAAAGGTACAGAGTTGCTCATAAGCAATCTGCGGACGAATCATATAAGCCGCTTAATCTGTGCTGAAAAGCGAAGCTCGAACCTACGACAGCCCTACGAAAAAGGCGGGCTCGAGGAATGGGCTTTAGTCGGTTAGAAACAATTGTTGTCATTCAATCTTATAAGGATTACGAGTATGACAAAAAGGGACACTTTCCCAAGAAAGGAGAGTGATGCCTTATGACCATGAAAAAGAAAAAGCAACTGCTCTGTGAGGATAATCTGCGTCACAATGAGTATTACGGAATGCAGAATACGATTGATAATCTATACCAGGAAAGTTTGAACGGAGAAGTTTTTACAGATTTAATGTCTGTCATTCTTCAACGGGAAAACATTCTTCTAGCGTACAGAAATATCAAGAAAAATACAGGAAGTAAAACAAGTGGCACAGACAATCTCACAATCGAGGACATTGGAAGATGTTCCCCCGATGAGGTTGTTGAAAAAGTTAGATTTATTATTAATGGAAGTGAACATGGGTATCGCCCAAAACCTGTAAGGCGTAAGGAGATACCAAAACCATACGACCCAAGTAAAACGAGACCCTTAGGGATTCCGTGTATATGGGATAGACTTGTTCAACAATGTATCAAACAGGTATTGGAACCTGTTTGTGAGGCTAAGTTCAGCAAAAACAGCTATGGATTCAGACCGAACCATTCGGTTGAGAACGCTATAGCAAGAAGCTATCAGCTACTTCAACATGCCAATCTTCACTATGTCATTGAATTCGATATAAAAGGGTTTTTTGATAACGTGAATCATGCCAAGCTGATGCGACAGATATGGGCTATGGGTATTCATGACAAGCAACTGATATTTGTCATAAGACGAATTCTCAAAGCACCAATCAAACTGGAAGATGGGACTTTTATCACACCCGACAAAGGAACCCCACAGGGAGGTATTATATCGCCACTCCTAGCTAATATCGTGCTCAACGAATTAGACCACTGGGTAGAAAGTCAATGGCAATGGTGTCCGATTTGCAAACGGAATACTAGACCTGAAAACGGCTTTCGACAGGCTAAGAAATCTAACCTGAAGGAAATGTTCATTGTTCGCTATGCAGATGATTTTCGAATCTTTTGTAGGACAAAGGACTCCGCTGAACGCACCAAATGTGCAGTCACTCTGTGGCTGAAAGAAAGGCTCAAACTGGAAATTTCTGAAAAGAAAACGAGGATTGTCAATGTAAGAAATCATTACTCTGATTTTCTCGGATTCAAAATGAAAGTTCACAGAAAAGGCAACAAACTCGTGGTTATATCTCATATCGCAGATAAAAATCTCGAGCACAAAAGGGAGAAGCTTAAAGAACAGGCAAAGAGAATCGCTCACCCTCGCAAAATTTATGGTGAGCAGGGTGAAATCCGACTTTATAACAGTATGGTTACTGGCATGCAGAATTATTACTGTATCGCCACACATGTTAATCATGATTGTGCTTCCCTTAACCGCACAGTCATGACCTTGCTGACTAACAGGCTTAGTACTCGCACAGGCAACCGCCTTGTAAAAACAGGGCGAGAGCTTACGGAGTTTGAAAAAGCCCGTTTTGGTAAATCAAAAATGATGCGATATGTCGCTGGTACGAATGAACCCGTGTATCCAATCGGTTACACGCAGCACAAGAACCCACTTTTTCGAAAGAAGAATTGGAACTACTATACTCCCGAAGGACGAGAAGGTATTCACAACTGTCTTAGAATCAACATCCCCATGATGTTGGCTCTCATGCGTCAACCAGCCTATTCTAATAGTGTGGAATATGCAGACAATCGAATATCACTCTTTTCCGCTCAATGGGGTAAATGTGCTGTCACAGGGGAAGAATTTTCTTCTGTTGGTGAAATACATTGCCATCATAAGCTACCTCGACATTTAGGCGGTACGGATTCCTATGAGAATCTTATTCTCATAAAGAATTCCGTTCATAAACTTATCCATGCTTCAAAAGCGGAGACTATTTACAAATATATGGATTTACTACAGCTTGATAACAAACAGCTTATAAAGGTTAACCACCTTCGTGAGCTGGCTTCCATGCAACCTATTTAATCTTATTTCAACTTCAACAGTTTTTATTCTATTCAAAGGTTGATTGTTTAGACAATGAAAAATACTAACCGATGGAACGCCGTGTGCGGTGAAAGTCGCATGCACGGTGTGGAGTGGGGGAAAAGCCCGAGATGGTATCAGAGGCTTACCTATCACTATAAAACTCCGACTTCGTGTATATGCTCAACCAGGCAGGCGGAGACCGTCAGATTCTCGCCAAGCAGCTGGGCATTTCCACGCACCAGCTTAGCTATGTGACCCACTCCGGTGAGGGCGAGGGCCTGCTGTTCTATGGCTCCACCATCCTGCCCTTCGTTGACCACTTCCCGAAGAATACTGAGCTTTACCGCATTATGACCACCAAACCCCAGGAACTGAAAAAGGAGGATGAATAACTATGAAACAGAATATTTGCGAACTTGATACCATGATTTTTTTCCGTGAGGCATTGGAGGCTCACGAATTCATGTTGCTTCCGGTAATGGCCTCCGCTGTTGTTGAGTGTCGTACCGCTGACAAAGAACTCAAAACCTTGAATGAGGATGGCGAAATTGGTCTTGCCCGTCTCTTTTCGATTTGGGCGAATATGATGTGTGCCCCTGGTGCAGCAACCATTGTAGGGTGCAGACCTATCACAATGCTCTCTGAGATTCTGGCGCAAGTCCATGCGTATCTCACCGTGCATCCGCTATATGATCCGGAAGGTTTGGCCCTCTATGTGGAGCTGCACCACATGATGGATGCTATCCTAATGGGTGATTGGTTTGAATAAAGAGCCGCGCCTGCGCTTTACTGATGAGGAACGGGCTGACCCTGCACTGGAAAAGCCGATCCGCAAAACGGAGAAAGCTACGGCCAGAGCAGATAAGGCGCAGGCCAATATTCCAAAGAAAAAAGTCAGACAGACGGTCATTGACCCGGACACCGGGAAAAAGACCTCGAAGCTGACCTTTGAGGACAAGAAAAAACCACCTTCCAAACTTTCTCAAGGGGTTAAGGAAGCTCCCGTCCATCTGGTCGCGGGCAAGTTTCACAAAGAGATCCGGGAAACAGAACAGGACAATGTGGGCGTGGAAAGCGCCCACAAGTCCGAGGAGGCGGTGGAGACCAGCGCTTATCTGGTGCGGGAGGGCTATCGCAGCCACAAGCTGAAGCCGTACCGCAAAGCAGCCCAGGCCGAGCAGAAGCTGGAAAAGGCAAATGTAAATGCCCTGTACCAGAAGTCCCTACGGGAAAATCCTCAGTTTACCAGCAACCCTCTCTCCCGCTGGCAGCAAAAACAGAGTATCAAAAAGCAGTATGCCGTCGCCAAGCGCACCGGTCAGACTGCCGGAAATACCGCCCAGGCTGCGTCCAAAACCGGAAAAGCCGCAAGGACGGTAAAAGAAAAGGCACAGCAGGCAGGGGCATTCGTCATGCGCCACAAGAAGGGCTTCCTGATCGCAGGGGTTTTGTTCCTCATCGCCTGTATGCTGATGAATACCATGTTCTCCTGCTCTATGATGGCACAGAGTATTGGTTCTGTAATTTCCGGCACTACCTATCCATCGGATGACCCGGAAATGCTGGCGGTGGAGGCAGATTATGCAGACAGAGAAGCTCGGTTGCAGGAGAAAATCGACAACATCGAAAGCAGCCACCCAGGGTATGACGAGTATCGCTATAACCTGGATATGATTGGCCATGACCCCCATGAGCTGGCGGCAGTTCTCTCTGCTGTCTTGCAAGGCTATACACGCCACAGCGCACAGGCAGAGCTGGATCATGTGTTTGATGCACAGTATCAGCTTACGCTGAGAGAAGAAATTCAGATTCGCACTTACACTGACGAAGATGGTGATGAGCATGAATATGAATATCGTATTCTCCATGTAACTTTAACAAGCCGTTCCATTGCCTCTCTTGCGCCAGAACTACTGACTCCGGAGCAGATGGAGATGTACCAGGTCTACCGACAGACTATGGGCAATAAGCCGCTGTTATTTGGTGGCGGTTCTCCCGATACAGGTGTTTCTGAAGATTTGACTGGTGTTGAATTTATCAATGGCACCCGCCCCGGCAATCCGCAGCTGGTGGAACTGGCGAAAAGTCAGGTGGGCAATGTGGGAGGACAACCTTATTGGAGCTGGTACGGCTTTGACTCCCGTGTGGAATGGTGTGCCTGCTTTGTATCATGGTGCTATGGTCAATCCGGTCGAACGGAACCACGCTTTGCTGGTTGTCAGTCTCAGGGTGTTCCGTGGTTCCAGTCTCATGGACAGTGGGGCGCACGAGGATATGAAAACATCGCCCCCGGTGATGCCATTTTCTTCGATTGGGATCTGGATGGTTCCGCAGACCATGTGGGAATTGTTGTCGGCACCGATGGCAGCCGTGTTTATACCGTGGAGGGAAATTCCGGCGATGCCTGCAAGATCAAAAGTTATGACCTGAATTATCAGAGTATCAAGGGCTACGGCCTGATGAACTGGTAACAGAGATTTTTTAGAAGGAGTGATAGACGATGGCAAAGAACAAAATTGAACGCATTGACCAGGAGATTGCTAAGGTCCGCGAGAAGATCGCAGAGTATCAGGAAAAGCTCAAGGCGCTGGAGGTACAGAAAACCGAGGCAGAAAATCTGGAGATCGTCCAGATGGTGCGCGCACTGCGTATGACCCCGGCTCAGCTGAGCGCCATGCTGTCCGGAGGCACAGTTCCCGGCAGTTTTGCTGATGACAACAACGAACAGGAGGAAAACAGCTATGAGGAATAAACGATTGCTCCGAACACTTTCCGCCCTTTGTCTGACGCTGGTGCTGGCATCGGGCTTTACCGTTCCCGCTTTTGCCCAGGGCGCAGCGCCGCCCCCGGCAGAGGATACCACCAATGACAGCAATGTGGTGGTGGAAGAAACGGAAAAAGCACCTCCGCTGACCCCGGAGGGCAACGCCGCTCTGGTGGATGATTTCGGGGGCAATAAACAGCTCATTACCGTTACCACCAAGGCGGGCAACTATTTTTATATCCTGATCGACAGGGCCAACGAGGATAAAAAGACTGCTGTTCACTTTCTGAACCAGGTGGATGAAGCGGACCTGATGGCGCTGATGGAAGATGGAAAACCCAAAGAGGAGCCGCCTGCTGTGTGCAGCTGCACGAAGAAATGTGAAGCAGGGGCAGTTAATACGGCCTGTCCGGTCTGTGTAACTGATAAGAGTAAATGTACGGGAAAAGCACCGGAACCTCCGGCAGAAACACCGGAGCCGGAAAAAGAGAAGCCTGCCGGACTGAACCCGGCTGTGCTGATCCTTCTGCTGGCTCTGCTGGGCGGCGGTGGCGTATTTGCCTACTTGAAGCTCGTTAAGAATAAGCCTAAGACCAAGGGCAATGACAGTCTGGACGATTATGATTATGGTGAGGAAGATTCCGAGGAATGGGAAACCGAAGATGAGGAAGTCCTTGAGGATGGTTTTGAGGGTTCTGACCCTAATGAGGAACGCGATAGAGCAGATTGAACCATTTGAGCGTAGCGTATTTCAAATCATTGCGGGATAAGGGACAGAGGACAGGGAGAAATTCCTGTCCTCTGCTGCTCTACTCACTCTCTTACTGTAAATCCACACCCAAAATCAGCACATGGTCAAAGAAAGGAGGACCTCACAATGAACACATGGAACTGGTTATTACACTTTCTGATTATTTTTGATCTGGTCGCCTTCGGAATTTACTTTGGAGGAGACATTCTTTTCACTGCTATCAGCAAAGTTCAAAAAAAGTCAAAGAAGGACGATGACTTGGATCTTTATGATTTTGAAATTGAGACCGCACCCCAAAAGCGCTCTTTATGTGTGGACTCAATCCGAATGCTTTATTCTGGTGAGATAGATGAATTTGTGGAAAAGGAACTGTTGCCTGATGCAGCGGAGACCATGAACGCTTTATCTGAAGCTGAAAAAACAGCAGTTAGCCTGTTACTAAAAGCTTATATCGGTTTTTTGAGCGAAGAAGCAACGGTAGATGAACAAAGTTTTCCCATGGTTAAGGAACTGTTGTCTTATACACAGGGCAGCAAAGAAGATGGTGAAAAAGATGCCATAGATTGTCTGATGGAAGATACGGTCAGCAGAACCCACAGACATCGAGAATATTACAACAATTATCAACGCTATCAACTGATGCAGGTGGATAAAGAGCGTGTGATTATGGCCTGCAATATCATAATCAATGATTTGATTGGCAGGTTGTACCGATATGATTATCGCTTTGGCTATGACATTACACTTGCCTCAGAACACAGCATTGCAAAAAAACTGTCTGATAATTGGCAGAATGAATGGGAGGTTGAAGATTATGAAGCTGGTGATTGCTGAAAAACCATCGGTTGCACAAAGTCTGGCGGCGGTGATCGGTGCAACTGCCCGTAAGAACGGGTATCTGGAGGGCAACGGCTGGCGTGTCAGCTGGTGCGTGGGCCATCTGGCCGGTCTTGCGGATGCAGACAGCTATGACCCCAAGTACGCCAAGTGGCGATATGATGACCTGCCTATCCTGCCGGAGCATTGGCAGATGGTGGTGGGCAAAGATAAAAAGAAGCAGTTTGATATTCTCAAAAAGCTGATGAATGCCCCGGATGTGACGGAAGTGGTAAATGCCTGTGATGCCGGACGCGAGGGCGAGCTGATCTTCCGCAGCGTCTACGAGCTGGCAGGTTGCCAAAAGCCGATGAAAAGGCTCTGGATTTCTTCGATGGAGGACTCCGCCATAAGGGAGGGCTTTGCAAACCTGCGCCCCGGTGCGGACTATGATGAACTTCGGGATGCTGCCCTCTGCCGTGCCAAGGCGGACTGGCTGGTGGGGATCAATGCCACAAGGCTGTTTTCCGTGCTGTACCACCGCACACTCAACATCGGGCGCGTTATGTCCCCAACGCTGGCACTCATTGTCCAGCGAGAAGCTGAGATCGACACCTTTAAGCCGGTTCCCTTTTATACCGTGGCGCTGGAGCTGCCCGGTCTTACCGTATCCGGGGAGCGCATGGCGGATAAGGCTGCTGCCGAGCAGCTGAAAGAAGCCTGTCAGGGTGCAAATGTCACAATCAAAAAGATGGAGCGCAAGGAAAAGTCCGAAAAGCCGCCTGCCCTCTATGACCTGACTGCTCTGCAAAGAGATGCCAACCGCCTGCTTGGATTTACAGCCCAGCAGACCCTGGACTATCTGCAAAACCTGTATGAAAAGAAGCTTTGCACCTATCCCCGTACTGACAGCCGCTATCTGACCGGTGATATGGCAGACAGCCTGCCGGTGCTGGTGAATCTGGTTGCCAATGCTATGCCGTTTCGCAAAGGGATCGCCATTACCTGTGACTCCCATGCGGTCATCAACGATAAGAAAGTAACTGACCACCACGCGGTAATCCCTACCAGAAATCTCAAGGATGCAGACCTTTCTGCCCTTCCTGCGGGAGAAAAAGCGGTGCTGGAGCTGGTGGCCCTGCGTCTGCTGTGCGCCGTAGCCCAGCCCCATATCTATTCGGAAACCGTTGTGATTGCAGCGTGTGCCGGTGGGGAGTTTACCGCCAAAGGAAAAACAGTGAAGCACCCCGGATGGAAAGCACTGGAGGACGCTTACCGTGCCAAAACGAAGGATGCAGAGCCGAAAAAAGAGGGCGCAGAGAAAGCCCTGCCGGAGCTGACCGAAGGACAGACCCTTTCGGTTGCTGCTGCAATCATCAAAGAAGGCAAAAGCAGTCCTCCTCAGCGCTTTACGGAGGACACCCTATTGTCCGCGATGGAGACTGCCGGAAAAGAGGATATGCCGGAGGATGCCGAGCGAAAAGGTCTGGGGACACCGGCCACTCGTGCCGGTATTTTGGAAAAGCTGGTATCTGCCGGTTTTCTGGAACGAAAAAAGAACAGGAAAACGGTGCAGCTTCTCCCTTCCCACGATGCAGTCTCCCTGATCACAGTCTTGCCGGAACAGCTGCAATCGCCGCTTCTGACTGCCGAGTGGGAGTACCGCCTGGGCGAGATCGCGCGCGGGCAGCTTGCCCCGGAGGAGTTTCTGGACGGGATCAGCACCATGCTGAAAGATCTGGTAGGGACTTATCAGGTCATCAAGGGAACTGAGTACCTGTTCACTCCGCCCCGTGAGGTGGTGGGCAAATGCCCTCGCTGCGGCGGTGAAGTTGCAGAACTGCAAAAAGGCTTCTTCTGTCAGAATGATTCTTGCAAATTTGCAATCTGGAAAAACAACAAATGGTGGGCTGCCAAGAAAAAACAGCCGACCAAAGCTGTGGTGTCTGCGCTGCTGAACGATGGCTGTGTCCGTGTGACGGGGCTATATTCGGAGAAAACCGGCAAGACCTACGATGCCACTGTGGTTTTGGAGGACGATGGACAGTACGCCAACTTCAAGCTGGAATTTGACCAGCGGAAAGGAGGCAGCCGATGAAGCTCTCTTTAGTGGAACGGGAAACCATTCTCCTCTATAACCAGGCAGAACCAATGGCTGAGGTCTACACCCACGATCCCCGTCTGATGGAGAAGCTGGAACTGCTGGCAAAAAAGCACCCCGACCAGATCACCCGAAAGGACGCCCATAACTTTACCGTCCCCAAGCGGTGTGTATCAGTCCGGGAGCCATACAGCGCCGAGCGCCGCAAAGCTGCCAGTGAGCGTGCGAAAGCCGCCGGATACCAGCCCCCTGTGAAAAAGTCCGGCAGTTAAAGGCACATGGCAGAGAACGTATTTGAAGCAGTCAAGCAGTCGGTCAGCACCAGAGAAGCGGCAGAGTTTTATGGGATCGAGGTCAAACGAAATGGCATGGCCTGCTGTCCCTTCCACGATGATAAGAACCCCAGCATGAAGATAGACCAGCGGTTCCACTGCTTTGGCTGCGGTGCAGATGGGGATGTGATCGACTTTACCGCAAAGCTCTTTAACCTCTCCCCAAAAGAAGCGGCGGAGAAACTGGCACAGGACTTTGGCCTGATCTATGACAGTCAGGCTCCGCCCCGCAGGAGATATGTCCGGCAAAAAACCGAGGCACAGAAGTTTCGGGAGGATCGACAGCGCTGTTATCGCGTACTGTCCGATTACTACTATCTGCTGAAAAAATGGGAAGCCGACCGTTCTCCCAGGACACCGGAGGAAGAACCGCACCCCCGTTTTGTGGAAGCAATCCAGAAGAAAGCCTATGTAGAATACCTGCTGGACCTTTTTCTTTATGAAAGTGAAGAAGAACAAAAGGCATGGATTGCAGAACACACAGCGGAAATCACACACTTGGAAAGGAGATTGAAAATCATGGCTGAGAATAAACCCACCAATCGAGAACGGCTAAGGGAAATCACAGATGGCATCGAGCAGGGTATCAAAGAACTGTTTGAAAGCGAAAAGTATATGCGTTATCTGTCCGTCATGTCCCGATTTCACCGCTATTCGGTAAACAACACCATGCTCATCTATATGCAGAAGCCGGACGCTACATTAGTAGCCGGATACAATAAGTGGAAAGACCAGTTTGAGCGTCATGTAAAAAAGGGCGAGCATGGTATTACCATCATTGCCCCAACACCGTATAAGAAGAAAATCGAGGAGCAGAAGCTGGACCCGGATACCAAGGCTCCGATTCTGGATAAAGACGGAAAGATCGTCACAGAGGAAAAAGAAATCGAGATTCCCATGTTCCGCCCTGTCAAGGTCTTTGATGTGAGTCAGACCGACGGGAAACCTTTGCCGGAGCTTGCTTCCTCCCTTTCCGGCAATGTGCCAAATTATGAGGCATTCATGGAGGCCCTGCGCCGCAGCGCACCGGTGCCGATTACTTTTGAAGCAATGGCTGCCGATACGGACGGCTATTTTTCTGCTGATCATCAGAAAATTGCCATTCGTCAGGGCATGAGTGAGGTGCAGACGGTTTCAGCCACAGTACATGAGATTGCCCACAGCAAGCTCCATGACCCTAAAAAATATGAAATGCTACCGTCATGGAAGGTTGTGCAGGAGAGTGAAGGTGGAACCAAGCATGATTTCAAGCTGGATTTTGCCACAGAAAAAGAAGCCGAACAGTTTGCTTCTGATATGGATTGGCGCTATGTGGACGAAAATCAGTTTGAATGGCGTCTTGCAGTCGAGGAAGATGCAACCGCAGAAAAACAAGCAATCAAAAACCGTCACACGGAAGAAGTGGAGGCTGAAAGCATCTCCTATGCAGTCTGCAAATATTTTGGCATTGAGACAGGAGAAAACAGCTTTGGCTATATTGCAAGCTGGAGTCAGGGCAAGGAGCTGAAAGAACTGAGAGCCAGTTTGGAGACCATCAACAAAACCTCCGGCACTTTGATCTCCGACATTGAGCGCCACTATAAGGAAATCTGCAAAGAGCGCGGAATCGACCCTCATGCAAAGGTAGAGCCGGAAACCGCCCCGATAGAGCAGCCAGCAGATTCCGCTAAGGTATCTGATAGACAGCCGACCGGTGATCTGACCTACTATGTAGCAGAGTGCATGGAATTTCCAAACCTCGGAGAATACCACGATAACCTGTCTTTGGAGGAAGCAATCCGCATTTATCAGGAGATTCCGGCAGAACGAATGAACGGGATCAAGGGCATTGGTTTTGAGCTGAAAGACGGAAGCGACTATGAAGGACCTTTTCCGATTTTGACCGGCCAGACCATTGACCTGGACACCATCCAGGCAATCGACTATTACCGTGATAATCCTCTGGTGCAAAAAGCAGTAAAGGAACTGGCTGCGGCAATGCCGGAAATGGAAGTGCTGGGGGCGGACGCCAATCAGCAGGAGGCTTTGTTTCTGATCGACGATGCCACCTATCTTCATATCCAGTCCTGTGACAGCGGCTGGGATTATACCCTTTACGATGCCGCATCCATGAAAGAGCTGGATGGTGGTCAGCTGGATATGCCGGAGATTTCCCGCATGAAGGCAGTTCTCCAGATTTGTGATGACAACGATTTGGGCAGAGACTCGGTAAAATACGCACCGTTGTCCATGATTGAGACCTTGCAGGAAGCTGCCTACCAGCAGATGCAGGCAGAGGCCAGTCAGATGGCTGCTTCTTCCCAGCTGCCGGAAGCACAGGAGCAGGCACTGGATGAATACCCCATGCCGGATGAGCAGGTCTCCACACCAGATATGCAGGAATACGGCTACTCCTATGATGGGATGCTCCCTGTTACCAGAGAACGGGCGCTGGAACTGGATGCCGCCGGTTTGACCGTCTATGTGCTGCATGAGGACAATACGGAGAGCATGGTGTTTGACCCGCAGGAAATCATGGATCATGGCGGTCTTTTCGGTGTGGACCGTGAGGAATGGGAGAAAAGCCCTCAGTTCCACGAAAAGGTCATGGAGCGTCAGGAACATCAGCAGGAACGGGAACAGGCATTTCTCTCCCAGAACAGAGATTGCTTTGCCATCTATCAGGTAAAGCATACCGATGAATTGCGTGACATTCGCTATGAAGGGATGGACTGGCTCCGATCCATCGGGCAGGAAGTAAAGCGTGAAAACTATGATCTGGTCTATACTGCGCCGTTGGAACCCTGCAATTCTCCGCAGGCTGCTGTTGAACAGCTTTATAATCAGTTCAACAACAATCATCCGGCAGACTACCACCATCCTTCTTTGAGCGTAAGCGACATCGTTGCGATCAAACAGGATGGTAAGGTATCCTGTCATTACTGTGACAGTGTTGGTTTTACCCAGATCCCTGGATTCTTGCCGCAAAATCCTCTGAAAAATGTGGAGATGGCCGTGGAGGACGATTACGGCATGATCGACGGTATCATCAACAATGGTGCAAAAGAGCCTACGGTGGCAGAGATGGAACAGCAGGCCCGTAGCGGTCAGCCCATTTCCCTGATGGATTTGGCTGCCGCTGCCCATCGGGAGGAACGGGAAAAGAAAAAGTCCGTCATGGAGCAGCTGAAAAGCCAGCCCAAGGCAGAACACAAAAAGATAGCGCCCAAAAAGAGTGCGGAAAGGGAGATTTGATATGGGAAACTTTACTTTTGAGGAAATGAACCTGATGTGCATTTACAATACCGGCAGCCGCACCGGACTGATCGACAGCCTGCGTGAGATGCGCGGCGAGCTGGCCCCGGAGGAAACCGAGCTGCGGGAGTTGACAGACAGCGCACTGGGCAAGCTCCAGGCCATGAGTGATGCCGAGTTTGCCGAGCTGGAGTTGTATCCGGATTTTGACCAGTAAACACTATAATCGCAGGGATGGGGTGGCGATCTGCCACCCCACCTTTCTACCCCAAAACTGAAAGGAGGACAGAACACTATGCCAACCAAAGCTGAACTATATGCACAGATGGCGGAGAAGGTAACAACGCAGCTCACGGGGAGCTGGCAGGAATGGGCAGGGTTTCTCACCACTGCTTCCCGCCTTTACAAGTACCCGTTCCATGAGCAGTTGATGATCTATGCCCAGCGTCCGGACGCCACCGCCTGTGCAGAGTACGATTTGTGGAATGAAAAGATGGGCCGGTATGTAAGGCGCGGCTCCAAGGGAATCGCTCTGGTGGACGATTCCGGGGACAGACCCCGCCTGCGCTATGTTTTTGATATTTCCGACACCGGAACCCGTGAACATTCCCGCACTCCCTGGCTGTGGCAGCTGGAGGAGCGCCATTTGGATTCGGTGCAGGCCATGCTTGAGCGCACCTATGATGTTTCCGGTGATGACCTTGCCGGACAGCTCACGGAGGTAGCCGGAAAACTGGCTGAGGAATACTGGACGGAGCATCAGCAGGACTTCTTTTATATCGTTGACGGTTCCTTTTTGGAGGAATATGATGAGTTTAACATCGGAGTACAGTTCAAGGCAGCAGCCACCGTCAGTATCACTTATGCTTTGATGTCCCGCTGTGGACTGGAACCGGAACGCTACTTCGACCACGAAGATTTCATGGCGATCTTTGATTTCAATACTCCGGCAACCATCGGAGCGCTGGGAACAGCGGTCAGCCAGATCAACCAGCAGGTGCTGCGGCAGATCGGCGTTACCGTCCGAAATGCAGAGCGCGAAGCCA
>NZ_JAJCPX010000054.1:0-14529 GCF_020563125.1 Longicatena sp. 210702-DFI.1.196
GAAACTCTATGATAATTTAGAGGTATCGCTTATCCCTACGATAATTTAGATATCCCTTTTTACTATCTTTATTCTTATTTATTACCAGGATTCATAAGTTTTTCAACCATCATGATATGAAAAAGAAATGGCAATTTATGGAAGAGTTGAGATGTTTTATGAGATGTCTTGTAATAAAATTAAAATGTTTCTGAAAATTATGAAAAAAATGCAGAAAGTGCTTGCAAAATGTTTGCATTGAGGTATAATAAGGATAATCAATTTCAAAAACGATGAATTTGAGGATATGGAAAATGTTAAAGGAGAGAATTGTTATGGGAAAAGGATTTAAGAAATTAATGGCCATGGCAGCAGTTTCCGCTATGACTTTGACAACACTTGTAGGTTGTGGAAGTGAGGATGCCGGAAGTGCTGGCGGCGGTGATACACTTAAATGGGGTGTCAATTATGAACAGTCTGGTACAGCAGCTACTTATGGTACCAGTCATGTAGAAGGTATCAAACTGGCAGTGAAGGAAATTAATGCAGCTGGCGGTGTTGATGTCGGTGGTACTAAGAAAAAGATTGAACTTGAAATCAAGGACAACAAAACAGATGATACCGAAATGCCTCAGGTATATAACACTTTAGTAGAAGATGGTAATACGGTGATCTTAGGACCAGCTATTTCATCACTTACAAAACAGGCCTTCTCGATGGCAGAAGAAAGTAAGATTCCAACGATTTCAGCATCTGCTACCGATGATATGGCAACTTTTAAAGCAGATGGCAAAACCGTACAGTCTTATGGCTATAAGATCTGTTACTCTGATTCCTTCCAGGGAAATGCCGTTGCGAAAGCTGCTATGGATAAAGGCTTTAAGAAAGTTATCGTTTATGCCGATAACTCCAGTGATTATGCAAAAGGTCTGACAAAAGTCTTCACAACAAAATTCAAAGAATTAGGTGGAACAATTGTTGGTACCGAAAATTATCAGAAGGGTGATAAAGACTTTACTTCCATTTTGACAAAAATCAAAAATAAAGATTTCGATGCTATCTTTGTACCAGGGTATTATGAAGAAGCTAGTCAGATCATCAAACAGGCTCGTGAAAACGGTATTGATAAACCAATCTTAGGACCTGATGGATTTGACTCACCTAAATTGAAAGAAGTTGCCGGTGCGAAAGCATTGAACAATGTATATTTCACAACACACTTCTCATTGAAAGAAAACAACGATAAGATCAGTAACTTCCTGAAAGCTTATAAAGATGAATATGGTAAAGAACCAGATACATTTGCAGCATTAGGTTATGACTTGGCTTATTTCGTTAAAGCAGCTACTGAAAAAGCAGGAACCGATGATCCTGAAAAAGTAAATACTGCAATTGCTGAATACAAAGACTTCACTGGTGTAACAGGAACATTCTCTATGGATAAGGATCACACTCCTATCAAATCTATTAAATTAGTATCATTAAAAGATGGAGAACAGGCTTCTGTTGAAAACGTAGACGTAACCAAGTAAGACTATGATGGAAGCACGTAAATAAGGTGAAAGAACACTTTCACCTTATTTGACGTTTTTAAGAAGAGTAAATTCGTATACGAAAGGGGTATAAATATGACAATATTTCTGCAACAGCTGATCAACGGATTATCCGTCGGAAGTATCTTTGCGCTGATTGCACTGGGATATACCATGGTCTACGGGATTATCAAACTGATTAACTTTGCCCATGGGGATATCTATATGCTGGGTGCCTATGTGGGATTCTTCGCCTCAACATCACTTGGCTTGGGCTTTTTTCCAACCATGCTGTTAGCTATGGTGATTTGTATGGTGGCAGGTGTCTTGATTGAGAAGATTGCCTATAAACCACTTCGCCATGCATCACGCATCACTTCACTGATTACAGCTATCGGTGTTTCTTTGTTTCTGGAATATGCCATGATGTACTTCATGGGACCAAACATTCGTACATATCCAGCTGATTTCTTCCCACGCGAGGTATATACCTTTGCAGGATTACAGATTTCTAATCATCAGATTCTGATCTTTGTGACATCGATCTTATTGATGATTGCATTGCAGCTGATCGTGAAGAAGACAAAGATTGGTAAAGCGATGCGTGCGGTATCTACAGATCCGGATGCAGCAGCTTTAATGGGTATCAATGTAAACAATACCATTTCCTTTACCTTTGCCTTAGGTAGTGCCTTAGCTGGTGCAGCAGGTGTTATGATTGGTATGTATTATAATTCTATTGACCCATTGATGGGAATGATTCCGGGCCTAAAAGCCTTCATCGCAGCTGTCTTTGGTGGTATCGGCATTATTCCGGGCGCTATGCTTGGTGGAGAAGCTATCGGTATCTTGGAAACCTTGGCAAGTGGTTATGGTTTCTCGATGATAAAAGATGCCGTTGTATATTTGATTCTGATTGTCATTTTAATCATCAAACCAAGTGGTTTGTTAGGTAAGAATGTCAAGGAAAAGGTCTAGGAGGTGTACGTATATGAAAAGTCAATTTACAAAACGTAATCTCATTTGGACAATCGTTGTTTGTGTAATCTTCAGTATCTTTCAGATTGCTATTAGTGGCAGAATGATTCCAAACACATATCAGGTAGCTATTATTACGATTGGTATTAATATTATTTTGGCGTTAGGCTTGAATTTGATTATCGGCTTTACCGGACAGTTCTCGTTAGGACATGCTGGGTTTATGTCTATTGGGGCATATTCGGCAGCTATCGTATTGGCGAAAATGCCAAACTTAACTGGTTTATTTGTTGGTATGCTGGTAGGTATGGCGATTACGGCTGTAGTTGCTCTGATTGTTGCCATTCCAACCTTGCGTTTACGTGGGGATTATTTGGCAATTGCCACTTTGGGATTTTCTGAAGTTATCCGTATCGCTATTCAAAATATGGAAATTACCGGTGGAGCAGCTGGCTTAAGTAATATTCCTAAGCTAACAACATTCCCTCTGGTATTTGTGTTTATTGTTATTTCGGTAATAGTAATTCATAACTTTATTCGATCATCCCATGGACGCGCTTGTATTTCCGTTCGTGAAGATGAGATTGCCAGTGAATCCATGGGGATCAATACGACAAAATATAAAACCTTAGCATTTGTCATTGGTGCTATGTTGGCAAGTATTGCGGGTGCTTTATATGCGGCTTACTTCTATGTTTTAAAACCTACAACCTTTGGTTTCATGAAATCTATTGATATACTGGTTATTGTAGTATTTGGTGGTATGGGAAGCTTATCCGGCAGTATCCTTGCGGCGATTGTTTTGGGTATCATCAACCTTACCCTGCAAAGCTATTCGGAAATCCGTATGATCCTGTATGCTTTAGCCATTATCGTGATCATGGTCTATCGTCCGCAGGGATTGTTTGGCAGTAAGGAAGTTACCGATTTTCTGCCAAAGAAGTGGCAAAAGAAAAAGGAGGTAGACTAAGATGCCTTTACTTTCTGTAAAAAAATTAACGAAAAACTTTGATGGTCTTTGTGCCAATTCTAATATTAATATGGAAATCAATGAAGGTGAATTGGTTGGTCTGATCGGACCAAACGGTGCTGGTAAAACAACCTTATTCAATATGTTAACCGGTGTCTATGTGCCAAGTGAAGGTAGTATTGAATTCACGAAAGATGATAAACCAATTAAATTAAACGGTATTAAGCCATATAAAATCACAGCTTTAGGTTTAGCTAGAACCTTCCAGAATATTCGTCTGTTTAAGGATATGACCGTATTGGAAAATGTTCTGATTGCGATGAATAAAGATGTTGATTATGGCGTTATCACTGCCTTGTTGCGTCTTCCTAAGTATTATAAGAGTGAAATCGCCATGAAGAAAAAGGCAATGGAACTGTTAACAATCTTTCATCTGGAAGATAAATGTGAAGAGCTTGCCTGCAACTTGCCTTATGGAGAACAGCGACGTTTGGAGATCGCTCGTGCGATGGCCGCTAAACCAAAACTGTTATTCCTAGATGAACCGGCAGCCGGTATGAATCCACAGGAAACTGCTGAATTAACAGAATTAATTCGCTTTATCCGTGATGAATTTCATATCAGTATCTTATTGATTGAACATGATATGTCTTTGGTCATGAATCTGTGTGAACGAATTTATGTATTAGACTATGGAAAAATCATCGCATCCGGTGTACCGGAAGAAATCAAATCCAATAAGCGTGTTATTGAAGCTTATCTGGGTGAGGAGGTATAGGCATGCTGAAAATCGAGAATCTGCATATTAAATATGGGGCAATCCATGCCGTAAAAGGCATTGATATTGAAGTTAATGAAGGTGAAATTGTTACCTTGATCGGTGCGAATGGTGCCGGTAAGACAAGTATTCTGAAAGCCTTGTCGGGCTTGGTAAAGCCAAGTGAGGGAACCATTACCTATGATGGCAAAGTATTGAACAAGAAGAGCGCACAGGATATAATGAAAGCAGGAATCTCCCATGTACCGGAAGGCAGACGTATCTTTGCCGATATGACAGTATTAGAGAACCTTGAATTAGGTGCTTATCAACGTAAGGATAAAGAAGGCATCAAGAAAGATCTGGAAGCTATTTATGAACGTTTCCCTATCTTAAAGGATCGTAGTAAACAAGCAGCAGGAACTTTATCCGGCGGAGAACAGCAGATGTTAGCCATGGGCAGAGCCTTGATGGCAAATCCTAAGATCTTATTGTTAGATGAGCCTAGTATGGGATTGGCACCCATTCTGGTAAAAGAAATCTTTAGTATCATCAAGGATATCAATGCCAAAGGGACAACGATTTTGTTAGTGGAACAAAATGCCCGTATGGCCTTATCCGTAGCTACCAGAGCTTATGTCATGGAAACCGGTAAGATTGTTATGAGTGGTACCGGACAAGAACTTGCGGATAGTGAAGAAATTCAGAAAGCATATTTAGGAGGATAAAGTATGTACGTAAAAAATCGAATGACAAAGAATCCAATATGTATTGATGTAAATGCGAAGATCAGTGATGTTGTCGACATCATGAGCGAAAAGAATCTGCACCGTATTCCGGTAGTCAGCGGCAAAAAATTGGTTGGCTTGGTTACGGAAGGCATGATCAGCAAGAAAGGTGCTTCTAAAGCTACTAGCCTGAGCATCTATGAGCTAAACTATCTATTGTCGAAAACAAGTGTGGATGCCATCATGATTCGTGATGTGATTACCATTCATGAGGATCGTTTCTTAGAAGATGCGGCACTGTTGATGTTTAAACATGATATCGGTTGTCTGCCGGTTGTCAATGATGACAATGAGGTAGTTGGTATCCTAACTAGCAACGATGTATTAAGCAGCTTCTTAGATATCCTAGGTTATCGTACAAGTGGCAGTCGCGTCTGCGTAGAAGTTAAAGATGAGCTTGGAACGATTGGGGAACTAAGTAAGATCTTTGTGCGCAACAATTGCAATATCACGCACTTAGGTGTGTATAATCAGCATAATGGATATTCTGAGTTGATTTTCCGTATTGATACATTCCAGACAGATAATCTGGAAAAGGATCTGACAGAAAATGGCTATAAAGTTTTAAGTATTACAAAGAATCCTGCATAGGGTTCTTTTCTTTTGCCTTTACTTACATGCAGGGGGCAAAGGTAAAATAAGGGAAGTCATAAAGAAAAAGATAGGATTATGGTCATTAACTGCGTATTTTGTATGTCTTGGTGTTGCAGAACTACGTATTATGAAATGTTTACTAATTTATGTGCTTAAATTATCCTATCAAAATGCAATTTAAAAAGCTCAAGAATACCCATAAAGATTAGGGTATCTTGAACTTATGAGATAACGAGTTAATTATTTCTTAGCTTTCTTTGTATAATATGAAATACCTATACAAGAGGCTATGATAGGAGTAGAAACAACCAAGGCATCAGCCGAATCAAATGGGGGTAATAATCAGGAAGAGGAGCCCATTTCTCCAGATCCTTTTTTTGACCGATACCTTCATGGGGGAAGCTCTTAAAAGTTAACGACATCTTTCTTTTTATGTTAATTTTACTACGATGATGATGTGAAAATAAAAAATATATTTTCATTCACAAAGGCTATTCCAAAAATAGAAAAGCGATGAACAAAGGCTTTCTTTTATTGAAAGTTTTCACTTGTGAAATATGGTGGTAAAGTTCTTTAGCATGATACTTTATTTTCTTCACTTTTTCCTATATAATGCTAAAGGATATTAGGAATGATGAAGAGGTGTAGTGTATGAATATCATAAAGAGAAGTGGAAAGGAAGTTGTCTTCGACGCATCAAAAATTGAGGATGCTGTCTGTAAAGCAAATCAAAGTGTCACCCATATTTACCAGATGAGTGGTGAACAGATTGCCCAGATTGTAACAAATGTAACGGCATATTGTCAGCATCTGAATCGCAGTGCTACCGTAGAAGAAATTCAAGATAAGGTAGAAGAAGAAATCATGAAGCAGTCAGCTTTTAAGGTAGCCAATAATTATATTACTTACCGATATAAAAGGGAATTGGTAAGAAAGTCAAATTCAACAGATAAACAGATCTTAAGTTTGTTGGAATTTGAGAATGAAGATGTGGCACAAGAGAATTCTAATAAGAATCCGACCATTTCCAGCGTACAGCGTGATTATATGGCAGGGGAAGTAAGCAAGGATATCACGAAGCGTTTTTTATTGCCTCCGGAAATTGTAGAAGCACATGAAAAAGGTATTATCCATTTCCATGATTCGGATTATTTTGCTCAGCATATGCATAATTGTTGTTTGGTAAACTTAGAGGATATGCTGCAGAATGGTACGGTCATTGGGGAAACGATGATTGAAAAGCCACATAGCTTTTTAACAGCTTGTAACATCGCAACCCAGGCGATTGCGCAAATAGCCTCTTGTCAGTATGGCGGGCAAAGTATCACCATGTCACATTTAGCACCGTTTGTACAGATCAGTCGGGAAAAATTCCAAAGGGAAGTACGTCGTGAAATGGAAACAACCGGGGTACAGGTAAGTGATGATATCATTAATGAAATTGCCGAGCTGCGAGTAAAGCGTGAAATCAAACAAGGGGTACAAACCATTCAGTATCAGGTCATTACGTTGATGACAACGAATGGACAGGCACCATTTATCACCATGTTCATGTATCTGAATGAAGTACCGGAAGGAAGACTGCGCGATGATTTAGCTTTGATTATTGAAGAAATGTTAAATCAGCGTATTCAAGGTGTAAAAAATGAACAGGGCGTTTATATTACACCGGCATTCCCAAAACTGATTTATGTATTAGAAGAAGATAATGTGAGCGAAGGCAGCAAATATTGGTATCTGACAAAATTAGCTGCAGAATGTACGGCAAAACGCATGGTTCCGGATTATATTTCGGAAAAGATCATGAAACAGTTGAAGGATGGTAATTGCTATACATGTATGGGATGTCGATCTTTCTTAACTGTATATAAGGATGAAAATGATGAATATAAATTCTATGGTCGTTTCAATCAAGGTGTTGTAACCTTAAACCTAGTGGATGTTGCTTGTTCCAGTGGAAAAGATATGAAGGAATTCTGGCGTATCTTAGATGAGCGTTTGGCATTATGTAAGGAAGCTTTGATGTGTCGTCATAATCGTTTAAAGGGAACACCAAGTGATGTGGCACCTATCCTTTGGCAGAATGGTGCTTTGGCCCGATTAAAGAAGGGAGAAACCATTGATAAATTGTTATTTAATGGATATTCCACGATTTCTTTAGGCTATGCCGGTTTATGTGAAATGACACGCTATATGACAGGAAAACCTCATACGGATCCAGAAGCTACTCCATTTGCGTTAGAGGTTATGCAGTATTTAAATGATGCATGTGCAAAATGGAAAGCTGAAGAAAATATTGACTTCTCTTTATATGGCACACCATTAGAATCTACAACATATAAATTCTCAAAATGTTTACAGGAACGTTTTGGCATCATAGAAGGTGTAACGGATAAAAACTACATAACAAATAGCTATCATGTCCATGTGACGGAAGAAATCAATGCATTTGATAAATTGACTTTTGAGTCACAATTCCAGAAGCTATCTCCAGGTGGAGCAATCAGTTATGTGGAAGTACCGGATATGAAGAATAATATAGATGCTGTTTTAGCGGTTATGCAGCATATTTATGATCATATCATGTACGCTGAATTAAATACTAAGAGCGATTATTGTCAGGTTTGCGGCTTTGATGGAGAAATCCAGATCATTCGTGATGAGCATAATAAGCTTATCTGGGAATGTCCACACTGTCATAATCGTGATCAGGATAAGATGAATGTTGCCAGAAGAACATGTGGTTATATCGGTACACAGTTCTGGAATCAAGGAAGAACACAGGAAATCAAAGAACGTGTCTTGCATCTGTAGGAGCAATCGCCATGTATTATGGAGCAATTAAAAAGTATGATATAGCCAATGGTCCCGGGGTCCGCGTTAGTTTGTTTGTATCCGGATGTACGAATCGCTGTGCGTATTGTTTCCAACCGGAAACATGGGATTTTACCTATGGACAGCCATATACAGAAGAAAGTGAACAAGAAATACTGCAGGCATTGGCTTCTCCTTATATTAAAGGCTTAACAGTACTTGGCGGGGAACCGTTTGAATTTGAAAATCAAAAAGAGCTGGTAAAGCTATTAAGAAAAGTGCGCAAAGAATTGCCGGAAAAAGATATCTGGTGCTTTACCGGTTTTACATTGGATGAGGATTTAATTCCGCAAGGGAAACGATATGGCGAGGATACCGATGAAATGCTCTCGCTTATTGATGTGTTGGTCGATGGACGTTTCATCGAAGAGTTGAAGGATATTACTTTACGTTTCCGCGGTTCCAGCAATCAGCGTTTGATTGATATGAAGAAAACCAGAGAGTGTCATCACATTGTATTAGTGGATGATAAAAGATAGTTTATGGGACTGTGAGTAAAGTTAATTTGCTCACAGTTTTCATATTGGCTTTGTGAAAAACTTTGATAAGAAAACTTTCTGTATCTTTTGTGATAAATATGATATAGTAAGTACTATCAAAAAGTGAGGTGCGTTACATGAAAAAATATATGTTATTTATCATACCGATATATCTGGTATATGTTTTCGGATATTTCTATGTCGTATTACCGCCATTAAACTGGCATGCGCCAGAGTTTTGGCAGTTTTTGATTTTTACCGTAGGACCAATCTTAGTTATCACCCTGATTTTCTCTTTAACTAATCAGGGAATGCATGCATTTGATAGATTAAAAGGTAAATTCATGAAGCAGGCGGTACACGATGCAACAGCGAAAACAAGCAATTGGAAAACTGCGGCAAAACTAAGTGCGATTGCGTTAGCTATTATGATTATCTTTCCTTTTGCGTCATCCTTAATCAGTTCAAAAATTTTTCACGCTAAAGAATATGCAAATCGTATTGCGGTGAAGGATGTAAAGTTTAAGGAAATTCCGGAAGTGGATTTCAAAAAGACACCCATCATCGATCGTGACAGTTCAATACGTCTGGGTGATAAGGTAATGGGCAATATGAGTGAATGGGTATCACAGTTTAATGTCAGTGATGAATATACGCAGATTTCTTATAAAGACAGTGTATATCGCGTGACACCGTTAACCTACAATGGTTTCATTAAGTATTTCAAAAATAAAGGGAATGGGATTCCTGCTTATATCACCGTAGATAGTACAAGTGGAAAAACATCTTTGGTAAAATTAAAGGATTTGGGATTGGATGGAATGAAATATGTTCCATCGGCAATGTTTAATGAAAATCTAATGCGTCATTTACGTTTCCAACATCCAACGGAAATCTTTGGTTCTCCTTCTTTTGAAATTGATGAAAAAGGAAGACCTTGGTATATCTGTTCGACCTATACCTATAAAGGGGTAGGGGCGAAGAAGAGTGTAACAGGAGCAATTTTCCTTGATCCGATTACCGGTGAAAGTACAAAATATGATAAAGGAAATATACCGACGTGGGCTGACCGTATTTTCCCTGAATCACTGGTTATTGATGAACTGGATGAAAATGGTAGTTTGCAAGGCGGCTATTGGAATTCCGTGTTTGGACAAAATGGTGTGACCTTAACAAGTGAAGGTTATAATTATTTAGAAAAAGATGGTGATATTTGGCTGTACAGCGGTATTACATCTGCCAATGCCGATGAATCTAACTTAGGCTTTGTGTTAGTGAATCTGAGAACCCATGAAGCGATGAAGATTGCGACCGCCGGGGCGAATGAAATCAGTGCCATGAAGAGTGCGCAATCCGAAGTGAAAAACTATGGCTATGAGTCTACTTTCCCATTATTAATTAATATCAAAGGCAACCCGGTATATTTAATGTCATTAAAAGACAATGGCTTGATTAAAATGTATGCGACAGTTTCAGCAGTTGATTATCAGAAGGTTGCGACCGTATCCAGTGATGAAGGTTTGGATGCCTTGTTTAAAAAGACTTTAAATCTGTTAGGTACGTCCAGTGACAATATCAGTGCCGAAAGTATGAAGACGGCAACGATTGTCGTGAAATCTATTGAAAAATTGAATGTGGAAGGAAATACCTTGTATTATATTCAGACAGAGAATAATGAAATCTTTAAGATTACCTTTACAACGAAATATGAGAATCAGCTGGTATTCTTAAAACCGAAGGATAAGCTGAACATTACTTATGTCGATACAGAAGGGATTAAAACGATTAAAGAAATTAAATAAGCGAAAAGTGGAGCAATCATTGAAATAACATGTTGAAAGCTCCACTTTTTGCTATGTCGGTACACTTGTGCATTCCATCCGCTATGCAAAACACTGTAATCACGTTTCATATGATGAGTAAGATGAGAAAGAGATCGATGATTCTATTAGAATACAAACAGAAAGCTCATAAGATACTTAGCAATGTGATGTATCTTTTAACAAGCAAGCGTCCAATGGCTAATTTCGATGAACAGCTGTTCATCGTCTGCGATATCTTGTATAATAATAGAGAGAAATAGGAGGCTGTTATGGAGCAAATAAAAGAAGAAAGTTTGGCGTTTTCACAATCACCGTTATGTCCGCTTGCGGCAGATGTACTTAGTGATGGTGAAAGCATCTATTTCTATATGTATGATTTGGATTATGAACAACAGCGTTTAATTGTCCGCAGTGCCTGTTGGGTCAAAAATCTGAAAGCAGCACCGGATGCGTTTGATCAGGATGCGATTGCTAAAGATCATCAGCCCATGCTGCCAAAGCAATTTTTGCAGGATCCAACAGATATTGCACCTTGGGATAAAGACAATATTGAAATTGTTTGGAGCAAGGAAGGGCATATCGCAGCGTTATATTATCAAAAAGAGCTTTACAGTGTTATCCCAAGTTGGGCTGATGCAAAAAACTTTAGTGGTTATACCCGTAATTTGAAACAAAATACGATGGTAGGATGGAAGCTGATGGATGCCTATGAAGCTTTAGCACCACGCATGCAGGCGGGAAAGACTTTCTGGGCACAGGAATTTAATGAGGTGTGGAAAGCATATCATACACCTTACTTTGAAGATTTGTGTAAGCTTTTCGGTAAGGCAAGCAACTGTTATGATTTGCATAAGGATCAATTTCCAAGCCGTCTGTTAATGACCTTTGAAAAGGATGAAGTCCTATATGCATTTACAATTGGTGTGGGAATGTTTGCGATGCCCAATGCGGATCGCTATTATGATGATTATGAATCTTATGCGCGTAGTGAGTTTGCTATCGCCTTAAGAAAAGATGTATATAGCGCAGATGAGCAAATCAAAGTCTTTTCAAGAATTGCCGGTTTATGCGAGCTGCCTTGGAAACAAATGGATTGTCTGGCTGATCAGCATACCTTGGATATGCAGCTTCATGATACGTCGTATTGTATGTTGTTAGATGATGATCATTTTGCTGATGCTTTAGCTTTATCAATTAAAAAACAAGGTGTCCATCTGACATGGATTCATCCAATTACGCAAGAAGAGTTTAAACAAACAAAGGATGAACAGCAAAAAGCTGTTTTATTGGGAAAACTGATACAGGAACCCCATACACGATAGGAGGAACACATATGAAAACAATTGGATTTATTGGCTGCGGCAATATGGGAAAAGCTATGGTAGAAGGCATTATGAAGGCACAGTTGGTGGATGGCGATCATATGATCGTCAGTAATCAGCATCCAGAAAAACTGGAAACATTAAGCAGAACTTATGATTTATATATCAGTGATAATGAAACCGTAGCCTGCAATGCGGATATTTTATTTCTTGCTGTCAAACCGCATATGTATGGCAAGATCATTGAAGAAATACGAGAGCATGTGAAACCGAATGCAATCATGGTGGATATCGCTGCCGGTGTTACCTTAGCTGATCTGTATGCGATGTTTCATCGTAAGGTGAAAGCGGTGAAAGCAATGCCCAATACCCCTGCTTTTGTTGGTGAGGCAATGAGTGCACTAGCGTTTGGAGAGATGATGAGTAAGGATGATAAAGAAGATATCGTTGATATCTTTGAAAGCTTTGGACAATGTGCGGAAGTACAGGAGTCAATGATGGAGGCGGTAACGGTAGTCAGCGGTTCTTCACCGGCATACATGTTTATGATTTTGGAAGCTATGGCAGATGAGGCGGTGTTAGAGGGCATGCCGCGCAAAGATGCTTATAAATTTGCGGCACAAGCCATGCTTGGTTCTGCTAAAATGTTATTAGAAACAGGGAAACATCCCGGCGAGCTGAAAGATATGGTTTGTTCACCGGGCGGTACGACCATTGAGGCTGTCATGAAAATGGAAGAAAAAGGTTTGCGTAGTACCATCATGGAAGGTATGCGAGCTTGTGCGGATAAAAGTCGTAAGATGACAAAGAAATAATGAAAATAGGGATCATATCAGATAGCATCCCTTTTTTGATGCTTGTGACTATGTTCCCTATGTAAGGTGTTTGATCGACAATAAAAGCTTATTACCTTTGCTAAGTTTGATAATTAGGTAATGTTTAGAAAGGATATGTAATCATGTCCTTTTTTTACATGAAATCATAGCATTTATCTCTTATACTATAAGGGAAGAAAGGATAGGTAATGATGATGTCATTACGGTGGTGATGAAGATGATAGAATCAAGATGTGGTATCTGTTGTAGTAAATGTGAATTTCAAAATACAATGCATTGTGTCGGGTGTTTACAAATTACAAAACCATTTTGGGGAGAACAATGTCCGGTAAAAAACTGTGTTGAAGAAAAAAAGCTTACTCATTGTGGAGAATGTGCGCAATTTCCATGCACCTTAGCAAAATCTTTTGCTTATGATGAAAAGCAAGGAGATCAGGGAGAACGTTTGCGCAATTGTCAAAAATGGCATGCGATGCAAAGCGAAAAAGGTTAGAGAACAATCTATTCATATGTAGAAATCACTATACATGAAAAAGAGCCGTAGAATCACTTATACGGCTCTTTCTCTAGTAGGTTGCCGCCTGTAGCAGCAGCCGCATTTAACTGTTTTGTATCTTCTTATACAATGCTTGAAATTCTTCTTCCTCTCTTAAATAATCCAAATCTTTATCGTCTAAGAGCTGTAACAGTTGTTCCTTTCGCATAATGGTAGGTAGGCTGTTTTTATCCAATGCAATCTTTTGAAACCAAAGTGTTTGTTTCAACAAAGCTTCTTTGCGTTTTGCCATCTCATCCCAATGCAACAACATATCCACATAGCGTTTTACATAATACAAGGCTTCTTGTTTATCTTCATAATAACCTTCTGTAATCGGCATAAAGGAAATATCCTCTTCCATATGAAAGATTGTTTGTAGCGCCTTTAGTAGATCTAGATAGGCTTTAATTTCTTCCTTCTTATGTGTGTTTCGGGCAATGGTTGCTAAGGACATTATATTCATGCAGATGGCATGATAATGCTGATATAATTGTTCCTGCAATAATTTGTTTGCCTTTACATAATCCTTTTGCATTAAGTAAATGCTTGGCAACATGGACATTGGATCAAAATGCTTCGGAAAGCTCTCTAACAGTTGCTCGGCTTTTTCATAATTTTCTTCCATCATATAAAAATTCACAAGGAAGGTAACAGCTTCTTCTTTGATAGGATCGCTGGTACTGTTGATGAGTTCTTCACATAGTTCTTTTGCAAATGTTTGATAGACAGTACCATACTTTTCACCACCGAACATCATGACATACATCGTATTTGACGCAATGCGCAATTTCAGCAATTCACTGTTTGGGTAGGTATATAACAATTCTTTCGTATAGGCAAAAGCTTCTTCAAAAGGAACGCTTTGATACATTTCTAAAGCTTTTTTTGCCATTTTTACAATTTCTTCTTTACTTGGTTCATTTTTAAAATTAAGTAATTCGTCCGTACTCACATGGAAGATTCGTGCTAAAATAGGAAGAAGAGTAATATCGGGATAAGATAGATCCGTCTCCCTTAGTTAAAGATATGAACCCTATTTATCAGTCTACTTTTCCAATA
>NZ_JAJCPX010000055.1:0-14404 GCF_020563125.1 Longicatena sp. 210702-DFI.1.196
AGAGGTGTAACCTCATAGACTTGTCAATTCAGTCTATTTCGTTACAGCCTCTTTCCTACATAATAAAGACAATTGCTATGAAATGCAAAATACTGGCGATATTAATACAAATATGCCAATAAGAATGAAAATATTTATGTTGTGGTTTGCCATAAAAGAAGGCGCCAATGGTATACATGATACCGCCAGCTACGATCAACCCTAGAAAGAGTGGCGTTACATTCTGGATGATTGCAGGCATAAATAAGAGTGCTGTCCATCCCATAATCATATAAATCGTCATAGACAATTTCGGATAAGATTTTGAGGATAATGCTTTTAATAAGACACCGCCGATGACGGCACACCATTCAATACAAAGAATGGCAATACATTCCCAACCGCCGATGACACATAAAGCAATAGGGGTATAACTACCGGCAATCGCAAAATAAATGCAGATATGATCTAGCTTACGGAAAACATATTTATGATCGCTACCAAAAGGCATACAGTGATATAAGGTAGAAACGATAAACATCAAAAACAAACAAACTATGAAAATGGAAACACCTGTCGAACGCAAGGTTCCACCAAGTTCATATGAGTATACAGCTGCGGCAGGAAGAGCGATAAGACAAAGCAATGCCATGATTCCATGGGTCACACAATTGGCAACTTCTTCTCCTAATCCCAGTTTATACATATCACGCATGGATTTTTCTTCCATGAATGCATCACCTCCCATGAAGTTGTTACCTATTGTAGCACAATTGTATAAAAAGCTCAACGAAGGTTGTCGAAGAAATATTTATTTAGCGCTCATATAAAGAAGTGTCCTCTATATGAAACACATTTCCGTAAGAGTGCTGATTGAAAAAATGTGGGAATCTTAAAATATCTTGTAAGACATGGGAAAAATCATGATATAATAGAAAACGGTATAAAAAGCAGATTCGTATTTTAGTAATGATTATTTATCAGACAATACGTGACTTTTTGAATGGAGGCACCTATGTTTTTAAAACGAATAGATCTGCAGGGATTTAAATCCTTTGCGGATAAATCCATCATCACCTTTGATTCTGATGTCATTGGTATCGTAGGGCCAAATGGCTGCGGAAAAAGTAATATCAATGATGCCATTCGCTGGGTGTTGGGGGAGCAAAGCGTAAAATCACTGCGTGGGACCAGTATGAGCGATGTTATCTTTAATGGCTCAACAGAACGAAAACCGGTAAATATGGCTGAAGTGACCTTGGTCTTCGATAATTCGCGTCACATTATGAATGTCGATTTTGAAGAGGTTGAGGTTACCCGTCGTTTGCATCGTCAAAGCGGTGAAGGCGAATATTTCATCAATAAGACACCATGCCGTTTAAAAGATATCGTTAATCTTGTGATGGATACTGGATTAGGAAGAGATTCTTTATCTATCATATCACAGGGAAATATTTCAGCTTTTGCGGATGCAAAGCCTGAAGAGCGAAGAGCTTTATTTGAAGAGGCAGCCGGTGTGGCTAAGTATAAGAAACGTAAAAATGAATCGTTAGGCAAATTAAATCGAACACAGGAAAATCTGTCTCGTTTAGAAGATATCATTATGGAATTGGAACGTCAGGTGAATCCTTTAAAGCGGCAGGCAAAGAAAGCGAATATTTATATTGAGAAAAAAAGTGAACTAGAAAAGATTGAGGTTAGTGTGTTAGTGGATGAGATTGAAAAACTGCACACGCAGATGGAAGAGCTGAAAAAGAAATCTTTTGATTTAGACACACAAAAAGCGATGCATGAGACAACGATTTCCGTAGAAGATAATCAAAATAGTGAATTACGGAATGAGATGTATCAGTTGGATCGTGAAATCACCAAATTACAGGAAACTTTTACGAAATTAAGTGAAGATGCCCGTATGTTGGAAACGCGGAAGATCGAAATGGATGAAAAGCGTAAATATGCGTTGGAATTTGCCAGTAATGCAGAGAAAGCGAAAGAATTAAAAGCAATGATGGAAGAGGCTCATTATGAATATGAGGATCGTTCTCGCCGTTTACAAGACTTGGAAACGGATATGGCATTGCGTAAGGAAGAAATGACGAAATGTGATAATGATATTTCTTATTGTTTGCAGGAAAATCAACAGGCGAATGCCATCTTGAATCGCTTGCAGAATCGTAAGGATGTATTAGAAAATTTAGCGCGTCAGCCATTTAATCATCAACAGGCGGTCAAGGCAGTACTAGATGCAAATTTAAATGGTATCTTAGGGGTAGTATCCCAACTGTTTAAACCGCAGATGAATTATGAAACGGCAATTTCAAATTCATTGGCTGGAGCAATGTATCATATTGTAACAAAAGATGAGGCATCTGCGCGGCATGCAATTTCTTTTTTGAAAAAAAATCAGTCAGGTAGAGCAACCTTTTTACCTTTAACTGTCATGAAACCACGCTATATGAATAAAGAACATCGCATGTTGGCTGAAAACTGTGAAGGATTCTTAGGAATCGCGAGTGAATTTGTTGAAAATGAAGAACGGTTTAACACCTTGCGAGATGCATTGTTTGGGAATGTCATTGTGGTGGACCAACTGGTGAATGCGAATGAGATTGCCAAGGTGTTGCGCTATGGCTATAAGATTGTAACGCTTGAAGGAGATATCGTTAATAAAGGGGGAAGTATGACAGGTGGACGTACTCGTAATCAAGCAACTCCTTTAACGATACAAAAAGAATTGAATCAGGTGTTGCAAAGCCTAGATGGTCAAAGCATGAAAGTAGATGGCTTAAAGAATCAGCTAACAGCTTTGCAAAGCAAAAAAGAACGCTTGCGTACCGATTTTGTGCAGATGCAGATATCCAGTGCGCAGCTAGATCCTATCGTTAAGGCAAAATGGGCGAAATATGATCGTTTAAAGGCGGATTACGAGCAAATTGCCCCGCAGGAAGATTTAGCAGATAGTGCGCTGATGGAAGATGATATCGTCGTCAAGCTTTCCGCGGTGCATTCTAAGATTGATGATATTACCTCACAGATGAAGAGCAAACGTGAACGTCGTTTAAAAGCCGGAAACGAAGTGGAACGTAAGGATGGACAGATTCGCCAATTACGTCGAGAGCTTAATGTGTTACAGAATGAAATGCGCGAAGTAGAAGTCGCACAAGCTAAAGCTGAAACACGGTTAGAAACAAGTATGGAGCGTTTGAGTTCTACTTATGAAATGACGTTTGAATATGCGCAGAGCATGAAATTAGATACAGATATGGAGGAAGCTCGCAGACGTGTTGTCGTGTTGCGCCAGGAAATTGCGGCGTTAGGAAATGTAAATTTAGATGCGCCGAAAGAATATGAAGAGGTGAGTGAACGCTTTACCTTTTTATCGAAACAGCGCGAAGATTTATTGGCGGCAAAGGATAAGATTCTTACCGCAATCGATGAGATGGATGAAATCATGATCAAACAGTTTAAAGAGATGTTTGATAAGATCAATGCGCAGTTAAATGATGTTTTCCGAGCCTTGTTTGGCGGTGGTAAAGCTAGATTGTTCATGGTGGATCCACAGGATGTGTTAAATACCGGCATCGATATTGATGTCCAGCCTCCAGGAAAGACCGTACAAAATATTCGCCTTTTCTCTGGTGGTGAAAAGAGTTTGATTGCGATCTGTGTGCTCTTTTCTATCCTAAAGGCGAGAACGATGCCACTGTGCATCTTTGATGAGGTAGAAGCTGCTCTTGATCAGGCGAATGTTGAACGATTTGCCAAATACATTGGGCAATTCCGAGGAGAGAGTCAGTTTATCGTAGTGACTCATCGTCCGGGAACAATGGCGCAATGTGATGCATTATATGGGGTTACCATGCAACAAAATGGTGTGTCGCAGCTGTTAAAAGTTAAGCTGCAGGATGCAATTCATATGATTGATAAAGAAGAGGTGAGTGCATAATGGGAATTTTATCAAAATTAAAAAATACATTTTCATCCAAGAAGGATGGTGATCGCTATCTAAGTGGTTTAAATAAATCAAAAAAATCGTTTTCTGAACGTATTCGCCGTTTAGCAGTGGGATTTGCTGGTGTTGATGAAGCGTTCTTAGAAGAATTGATGATTGTCTTGCTAGAGGCAGATATCGGTATAAAAACAGCTCAGAAAATTGTTGATGAAGTAGAAAATCGTGCAATGGATCGGAAATTGAAGAAATTTAATGAAATCACCGATTGTCTGATTGAAGTTATGCGAGATATGTATTGTGCAAAAGAGGACGCTCCTTTTCATAAAAATACAGATGGTCCTACGGTGATCTTAATGGTTGGTGTAAATGGCAGTGGGAAAACAACCACCACGGCTAAACTGACCAAACGTTTTCAAGAAGAAGGAAGTAGTGTTGCTTTGGCGGCAGCGGATACATTCCGCGCAGGAGCGATAGATCAATTGGCAACCTGGGCCCAACGCTTAGATGTGCCTTGTATCAAGGGACGCGAAGGCGGAGATCCAAGTGCAGCTTTAGTGGATGCGTGTCGCTATGTGAAAGAACATCAGATTGACTATTTGATTGGAGATACAGCAGGAAGATTGCAGAATAAGGCGAATTTAATGAAAGAGCTGGAGAAAATGCGCCGTGTTATTGAACGTGAAATTCCTGGTGCGCCGCATGAAGTATGGTTGGTGTTGGATGCAACAACCGGACAAAATGGTATCTCACAGGCACAGATTTTCTTAGAAACGACCAATGTGACAGGGATTATCTTGACGAAACTTGATGGTACGGCAAAAGGTGGCATTGTCATTGCGATACGTGAACAATTAGGTCTGCCTGTAAAATATATCGGTTTAGGAGAAACGGTGGATGATCTTCGTCCGTTCGATATTGATTCTTACTTATATAGCATGTGTGAAGGATTATTAGAAGAATGATCGAAAAAACCGAAGAGATGAACGCACTGCTTGATTTTTATGAAACACTTTTAACCGAGAAACAAGCAGAAGTGATGAAATTATATTATCAAGAAGATTTTTCACTTTCGGAAATTGCGGAAACGTTAGCGATTTCGCGCTCAGCAGTAAGTGATCATATGAAACGCAGTTCTTTGATCTTACAGGAGTATGAGAAAAAACTTCATCTTGTGCAAAATTATGAAACAAGAATCAAAATCTATGATAAAATAAAAGCAGTCGGTGATGCAGAAATCTGTACACTGGTTGAGGAATTAGAAAAATTGGAAAATTAGCAGGAGGAAAGCAGAAATGTCTAAAATTATTTCAGTGAACGCAGGTAGTTCATCATTAAAATTCCAGTTGTTTGAAATGCCATCTGAGACGGTATTAACGAGTGGTATCGTCGAAAAAATCGGTTTTGAAGATGCGATGTTTACCATTAAAGTAGATGGTGAGAAAATTAAAAAAACATTGCCTATCCCAGATCATACAAAAGCAGTGGCTTTATTGTTGGAAGCTTTGGTAGAATATAAGATTGTCAATAGCTTAGATGAAATCGTTGGCGCAGGTCATCGTGCTGTACATGGTGGAGAAATCTTTAAAGAAAGTGTACCTGTAACAGATGATGTAGTTGCTAAATTTGCATCTTTAAATGACTTAGCACCATTACATAACCCAGCTGGTTTAGTTGGTTATAACGCATTTAAAGAAAACCTGCCAAGCTGTAAACATGTGTTCGTTTTTGATACGGCATTCCATCAGACAATGCCAAAAGAAAGCTATATTTATGCATTGCCAATGCGTTATTATGATGAATATAAGATCCGTCGTTATGGTTTCCACGGAACTTCTCATAAATATGTATCCTTACGTTGTGCAGAATTAATGAACAAGGATGTGAAGGATACAAAGATCATTACTTGTCATTTAGGAAATGGCGCATCGATTACTGCTGTAGATGGTGGAAAATCTATTAATACATCCATGGGCTTTACGCCATTGGCTGGTGTGATGATGGGAACACGCTGCGGTGATATTGATCCTGCTATCGTTACGTATGTCATGAAAAAAGAAGGATTAACTCCTGATGAAATGGATACGGTTATGAATAAGCAATCAGGTATGCTAGGCGTTTCGGGCATTAGTTCTGATGCACGTGATATTGAAGATGCTTGCAAGGAAGGCAATGAAAGTGCCATCTTAACAACGGAAGTATATGTGAATCGTGTTATCAATACAGTAGGTGGCTATTATGCACAGCTTGGTGGTGCGGATGCTATCGTCTTTACTGGTGGTATTGGAGAAAATGATACGAATATTCGCCGTTTGGTATGCGAACGTTTGAAGGATGCATTTGGTATCGTCTTAGATGAAGAATTGAATGCAAAAAGCCGTGGAAAAGAGCTATTATTATCAAAACCAGAAAGTAAGGTTCAGGTGTGGTTGATTCCTACTAATGAAGAACTGATGATTGCGCGTGATACCTTTGCATTGTTAGGTGAATAAGATGTATCAAGCACTGTTTGATTTAGTTGAGCAATATGACATTATCACGATATATCGTCATGTTTCTCCAGACAGTGATGCCTTGGGTTCACAGTTTGGTCTCAAACAGTGGATTCAAGATACATATCCCAAAAAGCAGGTATATGCTTTAGGGTCGAGTGGAAGCGGTTCACGTGACGGCAATTTTCCCGCAATGGATGTTGTAGATGATGAAACAATAACACAGAGTCTCGCTATTATCTTGGATACGGCGAATAGTGCCCGTGTGGATGATGAACGCTTTCTAAACGCTGCCTATCGATTGAAAATAGACCATCATATTTATGTCGAAACATTTGCCGATGTAGAAATTATTCAGGATCTGAAAGGTGCTACATGTGAAATATTAGCAGATATGTTTATGCAAAAAGGTATTCGTATATCTGCACTGTGTGCACAATATTTATATGGTGGTTTAATTGCTGACACTTTACGTTTTTCTATTTCAACCATGACACCAGATACGTTCCACGTGGCTGCTTATTTATTAACATGTGGTGTGGATGTAGCTAAGGCAAATGAAGACAATTTTTCGACAAGTCTGCGTCTATATCGTTATGAAAATTATATTCGTGCGAATTGCAGTGTCTTAGAAGAGAAATTAGCCTATATGATCGTATCCAAAGAAGATTACGAGCATTATGGACTGACGTTTGATGAGGCGAAGGAAAAAGTATTTGTTATGGGCGGTGTACAGGAATTTGAAGCATGGGCCTTATTTATTGAAAAAGAACGAGATGCTGATGGTAACGCAATCTATAATGGTAGCCTGCGCTCTCGCCAAAAAACGATCAATGATATTGCCAATACTTATCATGGTGGCGGACATCGCTTTGCCTGTGGGGTTAAGGGATTAAAGAAGGATGACATTAATCGCTTATTACAGGACTTATTAAAACGCATTGATGAATAAATAAAAAGTCTTGAAACTGTTGTTATGTAGTAGTATAACGATAGTTATAAGACTTTTTTCATGTTTTCTGTACTTTAGAAACTATTTAACTACCATTTTATGAGTGAACTTATGATGAAATTCCCTGCCAAATGAAAAGGTAGAGATAAGTATGTGTATTCCTTACGTTATAAAGACGTAGTATGTGCATACATGTAATGAAAAGGAAATCTAAAAGGTTAGAAAAATGATATTCTCAATGTAATCTTTAGGAAATCTGTGGAAGAGGTTCAAGTTTTCTTTTATACATGATAAAATATAAGAATGAAAGAGGTGATGTCATGAGTGTACATCTGCATGTGCGCAGCTGTTATACCTTGCTGCAAAGTACGATGACCATACAAAAGATCGTTGACAGTGCTAAGCGGTATGGCTATCATGCGGTAGCACTTTGTGACAAAGAAGTTATGCATGGAGCCATGGCCTTTTATCATATGGCTAAGAAAGCTGATATTCAGCCAATCTTTGGTATGGAAGTAGAGGTGGCTGAAGAAGAGGGAATATTTGGCTTTATACTATTGGCCAAAAATGATGATGGTTATCAAGCGTTGATGAAATTATCTACAATGCTAAATACAAAAGAACGGAAAGAACAGTTAACAATGGAAGAGTTGTTAACGTATACGAAAGATTGTGTCGTCTTAACAAATGGTGACCAAAATCAGATGGAAACATATCTCATAAAAGAAGAGATGGAACATTTGGCAGCCTTTTTGCAACGGTGTAAGGAAAGTTTCGCGACTTTCTATGTAGCAATCTCTCGTAACGACAGCCCGTTATTACGACAAAAGAACCGACTTTTAAAAGCATTATGTCAACAGATGCAAATACCAACGACGGCTTTATCTCGTATATATTTTGATGAAGCGAAAGGTGAAGAAAGCTATAAAACACTATGTGCTATCAACCAAGGGGTATCTTTAGATGATAAGATGCTGAATTATAGCCCAAAGCGATATTTCCGCTCGAAAGAAGAAATGGTAGAACTATACGATGAAGATGATCTGGCAGCCAGTGATAAAATTGCTCAGATGTGTCATGTTGAAATGAAATTTCCAAAGGCCATTTTACCTAAATTCAAAAATCGTTATGGTATGAGCAGTGAGGAATTCTTACGCAGGCTTTGTCATAAAGGACTTGAGAAAAGGATGCAATATCAGAAAATCCCATCTGTTTATGAGCAGCGTCTGCGTTATGAATTGGATGTTATCATTTCTATGGGATATGCAGATTACTTTTTAATAGTCTGGGATTTTATCCGTTTTGCAAAAACGCAAGATATTTACATTGGGCCAGGCCGTGGCAGTGCTGCCGGTTCATTAGTCGCCTATTGTTTAGGAATTACTCATGCCGATCCGATTCGCTACCATTTGTTGTTTGAGCGTTTTTTAAACCCTGAACGTGTTTCTATGCCGGATATCGATACCGATTTTCCAGATGATCGAAGAGATGAAGTGATCGCCTATGTGCATGATTTATACGGAGAACATCATGTGTCACATATTATTACATTTAATACCTTGGCTGCAAAACAGGTACTTCGCGATGTAGGAAAAGCGATGCAAGTTGCCCCAAGACAGATTGATTTGTTATGTAAATTAGTACCAAATCGGCCCAAAGTAACTTTACAGGATGCTTATCAGGAACGTGTGAAATTCAAACAAATGATCAACAGCGGTGAACAAATGCGGAAGCTGTTTGCCATTGCTTTGCAATTGGAAGGTTTGCCGCGTCACTCCTCTTTGCATGCTGCCGGTATAATTTTAAGCAATGAGGATATTTCTAATGTTTGTCCATTAATTGATGTAGATGAAGGAACGTGTGCCACACAATTCACGATGGAGTACTTGGAAGAATTGGGACTTATCAAAATGGACTTTCTGGGATTGCGTAATCTGACCATTATTGATGAAATTGTCCATCAGATTAATGCGAAAGAGAAACGTTTAGATATCATGCATATCCCTTTAGACGATGCGAAAACGTATCAGCTCATTCGATCAGTAGATACGGTCGGAGTCTTTCAATTAGAAAGTGAAGGGATGAAAAATTTAATCCGTAAGATGAAACCGACTTGTTTTGAAGATATTGTGGCTACGGTAGCACTTTTTCGACCTGGACCGATGGAAAATATACCTCGCTATTTGGAATGTCGTACACATCCTGAAAAAGTAGATTATCTACATCCTGATTTAAAGTCGATTTTAGAAAACACTTATGGCGTTATGATTTATCAGGAACAGGTCATGCAGATTGCTCAAACAATGGCTGGCTTCTCACTTGGCAAAGCGGATAACTTGCGAAAGGCGATATCAAAGAAAAAAGGTAAGGAATTACAAAGTTTACGAGAAGATTTTGTCGAAGGTGCTAAACAAAAAGGTTATGAAGAGAGCTTGGCAATACGTGTCTATGAATTGATCATGAAATTTGCGAATTATGGTTTTAATCGTTCACATTCTGTTGCTTATGGTATGATTGCTTATCAGATGGCGTATTTGAAAGCCAATGCACCTTTGTACTTCTTTACCGCTTTGTTGAATAGTGTGATAGGTTCAGAAACTAAGACGAGTGAATATGTTTTTGAAGCAAGAAAACGACATATTGAAATATTGTTGCCATCAGTAAATCAAAGCAGCAACCAGTATGAAATAGAAGGCAATGCATTGCGCTTTCCTCTTGTTGGTATTAAAGGTATTGGCAATGCGGTATCTAATGTCCTAATTGAAGAACGTCAAAAACGTGGGAACTTCAAAGATTTCTTTGATTTTGTGGCGCGTATGGAAGGGCAAAAGCTTGGTAAAAAAACAATGGAAATGCTGATATTTGCCGGGGCATTGGACGAATTCAAGATCAATCGCAGTTCTTTGTTAGCATCTTTAGATGATGCAATACGTTATGGAGATCTGGTGAAGATTGAGGATCAAGATCAAATATTATTTGATTTTGAATTAGTAAGCAAGCCGGCATTAACTTCTTTAAAAGAAAATGCGGCACAGCGCGCTGAACGTGAAAAAGAGATGCTAGGCTTTTACTTATCTGCTCATCCGATTACGGCATTGCGTGATAAAATGCAGCAAGGTTTGGTGCCTTTAATTGCATTGACCTCACATTTGCATTCTTATGTGAAATTCATTTGTATGGTTGAGCGTACCAAACAGTTCCGTACAAAGAATGGTCATTTAATGATGTTTGTGGTAGGAGCTGATGAAACAGGGAAGTTTGATTTGGTTTGTATGCCAAATATTTATGAACTACATGCTGATGATCTAATCAAGGGGAATTATCTGTATGTGGAAGGAGTTGTTGATAAAGAAACCTCCTGCTTGGTCAAGAAACTAACACGTATACAGAAGGATGAGGAATAAGGCTAGCTTCATTCGTTAGGAAGTAAAGGATTGGCGATACAGAAGTAAACGCAATGTTTATTATGTTTGTTAAAAAAGATTGCAACTATTGTAGAATTATCTCAAAATGGATTGCATGCGTATTAACATCGTCATATCGAATTGATAAGTAAAGAATGAAAGAAAAAATTAGGAAGGCATGAAAGAAAAAAACTCTTGTTAATTATTAGAGTTTATGATAACATATCTATGTTGTATGTCCTCTTTTGGATTTACAACCGCTCAAAACAGGGTTTAAGCATGAGAAATCATCACCTTGCATGGCGAGTCTTAAACAAGAAGGAGGTGCGATTATGTACGCAATTATTGAAACAGGCGGAAAACAGATCCGTGTAGAAGAAGGTGCAACAATCTTCGTTGAAAAATTGGATGTAGCTGAAGGAGAAACAGTAGTATTTGACAAAGTTGTCGCTTACTGCAACCGTGCACTGCGCGTTGGTACTCCATATGTAAAAGGTGTAAAGGTGAATGCTAAAGTTGAAAAACAGGGCAAAGCTAAGAAAATCATCATTTACAAGTACAAAGCAAAAAAAGGAAGCTCTCATCGCAAACAGGGTCACCGTCAGCCATATACAAAATTAACAATCGAATCTATCGAGGCTTAAGAATATGGTAAACGTCGAGGTTAAACGACAGTCGGATTTTCTACAGGAAGTGCTGATTCATAATCATGCAGAATATGGCGAACATGGTCAAGATCTTGTATGTGCCGGAGTTAGTTCTATCGCGGTAGGAATGCTGAATGTTTTGGACCAAATGACGAAACATGACGTGTGCGAACTTGTCATGAAAGAAGCATATGTAAAAATCAGTTTAAAACAGAGAGATGAAACGGCAGAGCTTTTACTAGAAGCGATGCTGATTCAATTAAAAACTCTGGAAGAAAATTATCATAACTATATTTCAATACATGATCAGGAGGTGTGAGTATGAAATTCGTATTAGATATTCAGTTGTTTGCATCTAAAAAAGGTGTTGGTTCTACAAAGAACGGTCGTGACTCTGAGTCAAAACGTCTTGGCGCAAAATTAGCTGATGGACAATACTGCCACGCAGGTTCTATCATTTATCGTCAGCGCGGAACGAAAATTCACCCAGGTACAAACGTTGGGAGAGGTGGAGATGATACCTTATTTGCAAAAGTAAATGGTATCGTAAAATTCGAGCGTTTAGGTAAAGATAAGAAAAAAGTATCAGTTTACCCACAGGCTTAAGAATAAAAAATCCCCACATGGGGATTTTATTTTTGAATAAAGTTTGTTTAAAAAATAGATAAGGAGGTGTGCAAATGTTTGTAGACCGTGTAAAAGTACATGTAAAAGCGGGAAAAGGCGGTGATGGTATCGTTGCTTTCCGTAGAGAAAAATATGTTGCCTATGGTGGGCCAAGCGGTGGTGATGGCGGTGATGGCGGTGATGTTGTCTTCATGGTAGATGAAGGGAAAACAACATTGTTAGATCTTCGTTATAACCAAAAGATTGCGGCTGAGCCAGGTGGCAAGGGAAAAACAAAGAAAATGCATGGAGCACGAGGTGCGGATTGTGTTGTTAAAGTTCCATTAGGAACGATTGTAAAAGATATGAAGAGTGGTAGGATCATTGCTGATCTGACCCATAAAGGACAACGAGAGGTTATTGCCAAAGGTGGTAAAAAGGGCAAAGGAAATTTTCATTTTAAATCAAGTAAAAATACGGCTCCTCAATATGCAGAACTAGGTGCGCCAGGAGAAGAATTAGATATCCAAGTAGAATTAAAGGTGCTAGCCGATGTTGGTTTGGTCGGTTTTCCATCTGTAGGAAAATCAACACTCTTATCCGTTGTATCAAAGGCACGTCCAGAGATTGCAGAGTATCACTTTACGACCTTAGCTCCGAATTTAGGCATGGTTCAAGTACCGGATGGACGTAGTTTTGTTATGGCAGATTTGCCGGGCTTGATTGAAGGTGCAAGTGAAGGTAAAGGATTGGGGCATCAATTCTTGCGTCATATTGAACGTTGTCGCGTGATTATCCATGTAGTTGATATGGGCAGCCATGATGGCCGTGATCCGCTAGAAGATTATAAGATCATAAATGAAGAGTTAGCAAACTATGAATATCGTTTGATGGAACGTCCTCAGATTGTTTTGGCGAATAAGATGGATCTAGAGAAAGCAAAAGAAAATCTAGAACGTTTTAAAAAGGCCTATCCTGAGGTAGAAGTTTTTGAAACGACGACGATTATCGCGGAAGGTTTGGAGCCGGTATTATATCGGGCAGCTGATTTATTAGAAACTACACCACAATTTCCATTATTCAATGATGCAGAAGTGGATGAGGAAGCCGAAGGTGTCTTATATAAATTTGAACCCGAAAAACCAGCGTACGAAATTCGCAATCTTGGAAATGGTGATTGGGAAATCGTTGGTGATGAGATTGAACGAAGCTTTAAGATGAGCAAACTGGATAATGAAGAAGATTTCATGCGTTTTGCGCGTAAGATGCGTAAGATGGGGATTGACCAGGCATTGCGTGATGCGGGATGTCAGGACGGCGATACCGTTGTCATCTGTAATATTGAATTTGAATTTATGGAATAAACAGAATGTCGGTGATGATCTGCAGACTTTCATGTCTTGCTACATCACTGACTTTTTCATATGAAAGAAAATATATTTAGGTAACATGGAAACGCAAGATGTTTGGTTAAACTACTAGTAATTTTCTATGAAATCCGTTATCATAATGCTATGTGATGGAGGTAGATGTTTATGAAGATGGTATCATGGAATGTCAATGGAATCCGTGCCTGTATGACAAAGGGCTTTATGGATTTCTTTCAAGAAATAGATGCAGATATTTTTTGTATTCAAGAAACGAAGATGCAACCGGGGCAATTGGATATTGTAACACCCGGATATTATCAATATATGAACAGTGCAGATAAAAAAGGATATAGTGGAACAATGGTGTTTACCAAAGAAAAGCCAATAGCGGTGACCTATGATCTGGGTATTGATGAACATGATCATGAAGGACGTGTCATTACCTGTGAATATGAAAACTTTTATCTGGTTTGTGTGTATACACCGAATTCAAAAGATGGTTTATTGCGTTTGGACTATCGTATGCAATGGGAAGATGATTTCCGCGCATATCTGAATGCATTAAAGGAAAAGAAAAGTGTGATTGTTTGTGGCGATTTGAATGTAGCACATAAGGAAATCGACTTAAAAAATCCAAAGACCAATCGTCGCAATGCCGGTTTTACTGATGAAGAACGAGCGAAGATGACAACGCTTCAACAGAGTGGCTTCATCGATTCTTTCCGTTATTTATATCCAGAGCAGGAAGGCATATATTCATGGTGGAGCTATCGCTTTAAAGCGCGCGAGAAAAATGCCGGATGGCGCATTGATTACTTTTTAGTGAGTGAAGATGCCAAAGATAAGATACAGGAAGCAAGTATTCATACAGATGTATTTGGCTCTGATCATTGTCCGGTTTCACTTGACATTGACTTTTAAAAGTTCGTACGAAAGTACGGCTTTTTTTATATGTGTGGCGGGCATGCCACATATCTAGGGTGAAAATCCCTCGGGGCGTAGTTA
>NZ_JAJCPX010000056.1:0-13952 GCF_020563125.1 Longicatena sp. 210702-DFI.1.196
ATGAGTTTGACGTATTTTTATTTGTGAGGCTATTTCTTATTCGTTACAGCCTCTTATTTAAAATCTTCTGCCTTTTTTTCCTGCACGCATAGCTTTGTTCATAGCACGCATATTTTTCATGCCTCCCATGGCTCCCATATTAGGCATTTTTCCATTTTTTGACATTGACATCATCTGTTTCATCACCGTCTTCATCTTTTCATATTCGGAAATGCAACGATTTACATCAGCCACCGTAGTTCCACTTCCCTTAGCAATACGATTTTTTCTTCCTGCTCTAAGAATATTAGGATTTTCTCTTTCTTCAGGCGTCATACTCTGGATGATAGCCTTGCTTTTTTTCAATTTATTATCTGCCTTTGCCTCATCAATTTGATTTGCCATCTGTCCCATACCAGGCAACAATTTCATCATGCCGCCTAAAGACCCCATCTTTTCTATTTGTTCATATTGAATTAACATATCACTCAATGTAAATTGTCCACTCATCATACGATTTGCTGATTTGGTGCTAGCTTCCATATCCATTTTTTCCTGAGCTTTTTCTACCAGTGAAAGAATATCACCCATTCCTAAGATACGATCTGCCATACGATCTGGATGGAACACATCCAAATCCTCAATTTTCTCACCTAAACCAACAAATTTTACAGGCACTTGTGTGATGCTTCGTACAGATAAAATACCACCGCCGCGAGAATCACCATCTAGTTTCGTTAAGACAAGTCCAGTAACACTTAGCTGTTCATGAAAGCTACTTGCGACATTCACAATATCCTGTCCAGTCATAGCATCAACGGTTAACAAAATGTCATCCGGATGAACAAACGCTTTAATATCAGACAATTCTTGCATCAATTCTTCATCTATATGCAAACGCCCAGCGGTATCAAAGACAACCGTATCATAGCCTTGTTCTTTGGCATAATCCATCGCTTTTTGCGCTGTTTCTAATGCCTTTGTTTCAACCCCTAAAGAAAACACCTCGACATCAATGCTTTCACCAAGTGTTTTCAACTGTTCAATCGCCGCCGGACGAATTACATCACAGGCAACCAATAATGGCTTACGACTTTGTTTCTTCTTCATAACATTAGCGATTTTAGCTGCCGCCGTTGTTTTACCAGTACCCTGTAAACCAACCATCATGACGGTTGTTATGCCCGTTTTCTTATAATTGATAGGAGCTTCTTCATTTCCTAATAAGGCAACTATTTCATCATGAACGATCTTAACGACCATTTGCCCAGGGTTTAAAGAAGTCATCACTTCAGTGCCCAATGCTTTTTCTTTTACACGAGCGATAAAATCTTTTACAACACCATAATTCACATCAGCTTCTAATAATGACATGCGCACTTCCCGCAACATATCATTCATATTTTTTTCGCTTAATTTACCTTTACCTGTTATATTTTTAAACGCCTTTCCCAGACGTTCACTCAAACTTTCAAATGCCATTCTTCTATTTCCGCCTTTCTTCCTGAATTCTTGTTTATTATATCATAGCCAATTCTTATTTGGAAAGGCTATTTCATGGATTCTTTGCGATACAACGCAATATGAAAAGATATCTGTGTCGTCAATTCCTTGCATTGTTTTAATGCCTCTGCTTGCTGTTTAGGAGTTCTCCAATAATATGGAGTCATTTGAAACAGTGCCCAAATATCCTGAGCATCCTGAATTGTAATGGTATCTTCTACAATTTCTTCATGTAGTAAGGTAAAACCGGAATAACCTGTTTCAATTTCATTTTCATACACATCCGTATATAACAGTTGTTTCAGCTCATATAGATGCTTTGGACCAGGACCTACCTTTAAAAAATAACCACCTGTTTTTAATACTCTATAATTTTCTTTGCTATCCACAGGGGCAAAAACAGACACCACCCCATCTGCACAATGCTTGGCTATTGGTAAATGGAAGATGTTACACACCCCATAAGTTACACCACGATGCGCTTTACAAGCCTCATCAATCGCATGCTTGCTTAAATCAAAGCCATAAATTTGTGTGGCAGGCAATACTTCCTGAAAATAATTTGTATAATAACCTTCTCCACACCCTGCATCTATCAGCGTTTCCAATGCTAATTTCTGTAACATTGTCGCTAATCGTTTTTGCAGAATATGATAATAACCATGGGATAAAAAACGGGTACGAGAGCGTACCATCGCTTTATCATCACCGCTTGCCTTATGGGAACCAAGCACCAGATTAACATATCCGCGACGAGCTATATCATAACTATGCCCTTTTGCACAGCGCCATACGTGTTCTTCTTTTTTTAATTGTTCATGACATTTCGGACATATGAGCATTCGTTCCACCTCATTCTCTTTGTCTTAGGATTATATCATAAATACATGGCAAGTGTAAATGTAGACAACATATCAAAAAGAAAAGCGCAATACTCTAAACAAAGAGTATTTGCGCAAATGTTTGATTAATAATCATTTAAGCCTGGAACGATCATTTCTTCTACAGCTTCTTTTTTATGTTTTTTATGCACCTTTTTGCTCTTAGGTTTTTCACGCATACGCAGTTGATACCATACTTGTGCAGCAATAAACAAAGAACTTCCAGCACCGGCAATTAAACCGATAAACAAAGCCAAACAGAAGGTGAAGATTGCGTTACTACCCAAACCTAGCAGACAGATAACCGGTAATACAGTCGTAAAAGTAGATAAAATTGATCGTGTTGCCGTATTCTGCAAGGCAATGTTCACAATTTCCTTATATTTTACCTGATCCAGTTTTTCATGTCGGTTTTCTTTAACCTGATCTCGAATACGGTCAAAGACAACAATGGAGTTATTAATAGAATAACCAATGATTGCCAACATTACAGCTATGATTTCCGTATTCACCTCTAAACGGAAGATAGCACAGAAACATAAGATGATAAAGACATCATGTATCAACGCAATGATACCACTTAATGCATAATCCCATTTAAAACGCAGGGAAATGTAAATCATAACACCAATCCATGCCAATACAGAAATAACAATAGCTTTTCTTACTAATTCTCGACCGATGACTGGTGTAACAGTACTATCGCTGACATCATGTTTGTATGTTGCCTTCAAAGCCGTTTTCGCTTTTTCCATCGTGCTTGTATTAACCGCTTCCTTAACAAAGACATGTGCAATCTCATTCTTATCACCATTGATCTTCACACTGTTCGCATGAATACCCAAAGATTTTAATTGTGTTTTTAATTCATCAGCTTTGATTGCACTGTCACTTTGTACCGTAATTTTTGTACCACTGGTAAAATCAATACCGAAGTTTAAGATACCATCGCCTTTGAAACCATTAAAGCCCATACAGCCAATGGCAATGACCATAATAGTCAAAGAAGTAAAGATGAAATATTTTGCTTTACCAACAAAGTCAAATCCTTTAAAGCGTCCATAATAGAAACGTGATTCTCCGTTAGCAACGCTTGGAATCTGATTTTTCTTGACACCAAACCAACTCTTCTTATCATCCAATTTGCCACTGTCCACGAGCATCTTCAAAAGGAATTTAGCTACAAAGACAATAACCAGTAATGTAGAAATCGTTGACACGATCAACATGGTCGCAAAACCTTTTACACTACCTGTACCGAAGATGAACAGAATCAATGCGGAAATAAAGGTCGTAAACTGAGCATCAAAAATCGTGACAAATGATTTGGAACTACCTTCGTAGAAGGCTGTTTTGACACTTCTGCCACTATATAAAGCATCGCGAATACGCTCGAATGTCAAAATATTAGAATCGACTGCCATTCCGACACCCAATACCAAGGCAGCGATACCTGATAAGGTAAAGACGGCTCCCATTAGGTTATTAATCAAGAAGACAACAAAGACGTAAGATGCAATTGTAATTGCGGATATAACGCCCGGTAAACGATAATATAAGATCATAAACAACATGATCAAAGCAATACCTACAGCACCAGCCATCATGGTTGTTGAAAAGGCATCAATACCATAATCAGCGGTTACCGCATTGCTATAGGATTCGACCATTTTCACAGGCAAGGAACCTGAATTGATAAGATCCTTTAATTCATTTGCCTCATCTTTGCTAAAGTTCCCACTAATTTGGGCACTCGTACTATTAATTCCCTCTTTTACAGATGCCGCAGAAATATATTTTGGTTTCTCTTTTGTTTTTTCTGCTGCATAAGAATCTGTTGCCTGGTCAAAATCCAGCCAAGCTACCATCAGATTTTGACCATCTCCCATTGCCGCAACCTTTTTGGTAACCTCATAAAATTTACTTTGATCTGCCAGTTTCAAACTAACGACGGGATTGCCATATTGATCTGTTGTAACACTGGCTCCTCCTTCTTTTAAAACACTAGCATCCATCAGCAGATTATCATTCACATCACGGAATGTTAAATTTGCAGTAGATGAAATTACCCTTCTTGCCTGGTCGGCATTTTTCACTCCAGCTAACTGTACACGAATACGGTTATTACCTTCCACCGTAATATCTGGTTCATTAACACCAAGCACATCGACACGTTTGTTTACAGATTCTGCCACTGCGCTCATACTTGGCATCTTTTTTCCATCCAGCGGACTTACTTCATACAGAATTTCAAATCCACCCTGCAGATCCAAACCAAGCCTCATGTTATCTTTGATCATTCCACTGCAAGTGACAATGACTGCCAAAATTGTCAAAACCGTGATGCCAAAAACAACTAAACGCGATTTTTTCATTGCTTATCTCCTCCAAATAAATCTTCAAAGTCATTAATCTTCATTTTTGCGCCAAGTAAAATGGCCTCATTAGATAAATATGCGACCACATCGTTAGCACTCAGCTGCATGACATCATTCACCGCATCATGCACACTATCTACTTTCTCATATTTCCATTTTCCAATTAATGCACTTTCTACATGCTGATATGTTAAGGAAGATAACTGTTCTCGTTTGAGTTCATTGGCCTTTAGGGCGATGGCAAGTTTTATGTATTTATCATCAATCAGACTTTGCTCACTCATAGTTTCCTCCTCAATACCATAACACATATTTTACATCATTCCTTTTCATAAGGCAATATGAAATTCCAAGTAGGGTATTTTCACATCATTTCAACTTTCTAATGAAAGGCCTAAAAAGCAGCAAGAAAGGTCCTTTATATTGCTGCGAACACCATCTTTCCATGGTATGCACATGTTTTTTGCATACGTTTCATATACTTTGATACAGACAAGGATGATTCTTATGAAAAAAACATTGCTGCGTTCAACGTTTCTTTTACTGTTGGTTTCCGTGATTGCTAAAATCTTATCTTTTCTTGTACGTATTCTTTTAGCTCGCACTCTAAGTGAGTCTGCAATGAATTACTATACACTCGCTTCCCCAACCATGGTCATTATGATTACCTTAGCGCAAATGGGGATACCTGGAGCTTTGAGCAAGGTCATTGCCCAAAGCAAGGATACGCGTAAACCACTTTTAGCAAGTATCCTTGTTTCCATGATAAATAATATCGTAATTATCGCCGCCTTTTTCATTCTTCTTCCCTTTTTATCTTTCTATATTTTAAAACAGCGTGAAATATTACCGGTGTTATACGCCATTTTACCATTAATTCCCCTTGTGAGCATATCCGGTATATTAAAGGGGTATTTATTCGGGAAGCAACAGCACGTTCAAGCAACTGCCTGTCAATTATTTGAAGAAGGTTCACGTATCCTCTTTTTGCTTGTTATGTTCTCTATGGATCACTCGTTAACTAATGTCACAATGGCAAAAATTGCCATGTATTCAATCAGTGTCGGTGAATTATGTAGCAGTTTGTATATGCTGTTCGCCCTTCGTCAGCATAAACATGATATCCGACAATTACCAACCTTATTTCACACATTGCATCGTCAGCAATTTGATGAAGTATTATCCATCAGCATCCCTATGACCGGAAGTCGTTTAATCGGATCTTTTACCTATTTTTTAGAGCCCATTGTCATGGTAATTGGTTTAAGTGCCTTACAAAGTGATACGATGATTCATGCCTATGGACAATTGAATGGCTATGTTTTGCCAATCATCACGATGCCTAGTTTTTTAACCATCACCTTAAGTAATTTTTTACTTCCTTCTTTTACGTATCATTATGCCCGTGGACATGAAGCGACAGCCCGTCATCAATTTTCTTTTATCTTAGCAAGTTGCTTTATTGTCGGTGCTATCTGCAGTTTCCTATGCTATTTTTTTAATGAAGAATTGTTATTGCTTTTTTACCACAATACACGCGGTGCCCTTTTATTAAAACAACTCGCCATTCCCTTTGCACTGTATTCGCTGCAGCCTCCTTTAAGTAGCATGTTGCATGCGATGTCGCTCAGTAAAAAAACAGTATACGATACCTTTGCAGGCTCCTTTACCCGTTTATGCTGTGTCGCCTTTTTATCACATATCCTGTTCGCTGATGCATTAAGCATAGCAATCAGTGCTGGTATGTTGGTCACGACTTGTCTTCATGCCATTCGCCTATGGTTCGCTTTTACCAAAAACAAATAATTATTGCACATTATAAAAAAGATAGAAACATGGAAAAATTTCTATCTATACCATCTAATTTCTTATGGCGACATGATAAAATCAAAACATCTTATTTTGGGAGTCTATTTCCTTCTTAATGATAAAAAAAGCATTTTTTTGCCAGATGCATAAAAAGATATCTTTAACATCTTGAATCCCTTCTTCTTTCATACAGGCTTTCAGCCATTCACTGTCGCGATGCAGATCCTTCAGTGCTTTTTTATTGATAATGCCATCACTGATCAATGGATCCGGATGCTTGACTTTACAGCTTTTTTTCGGCAACACACTTAATTGTCCATTATTTTCCAATACAGCAAAAGCCACTTCATCAGGCGTACATAGATCATGCGAACGTATTTGACTCATCAAATCGTCAATGTTATATCGATTCTTACGCATTGCATCTTGGTTGATGTGTCCATTATGTATTAAAATAACACTTTTACCATCAAAAATATCACGTACTTTTTTGCTTTTTAATAAGATCCAGCTGATAATGATTTGTAAAACGGCCAAGGTAAAAATGGGTACGAGTGATTTGAGAATACTTTCATGTGATTCGGTAATAGAAATAGCAAGCAATTCACTCATAACCAAATAAATAACAATATCAAATACAGATAATTCACCAACTTCACGCTTTCCCATGATTCGTAAGGCAATTATAATGACAAAGTATACGACGAGACATTTTATCATCAATGTGATATATTCTTGCATTTTTCATCCTCCTTGCATAGTCCGACAAACTTTTTCATACATTACAATGAGGTGATTCCCATTGAAATCAAAGTTACAGACTTACCTTCAAAGTGCCGCTATTCTTTTAGCACTCACATTGTTATTTTCTCTTATCTTTGCCGCTTTATACTATTTTACCTGGATTTCAGCTGAAACTTTTCATATTCTGAATTGGATTGGCGGAGCTATTGCTTATGGTTGTGGAGGTGTCTGGTTAGGCATCAAAACAAAGAAAAAAGCGCTGTTCAGCGCTTTAGGAATGATTCTTTTATTTTGCATACCCGTCTTTTTATTAAGCGGCATTTCTTTACTGTCCATTATAGAAATGCTTTCCAAAGCTCTGGCTTTTATCGCTTGCTGTATGTTAATGTATGCGAAGACACAAGCGAAAGCTTAATTATAACTTGAATAACCCTTCTTCCATATCATAACCCAAATGACGATATGCTTTATCCGTTACAATGCGACCACGGGGTGTACGATTTATAAAACCGATTTGTAATAAATATGGTTCATACACATCTTCTAATGTCATAGCTTCTTCACCGATACTGCTAGCTAAAGCTTCCAAGCCAACCGGACCGCCTTTAAATCGTTCAATGATTCCTTTCAAATATTTATGATCAACGTTATCAAGGCCTAAATGATCGACCTTTAACTTATCAAGGGCCATTGCAGCGACTGCCTTATCGATGATGCCATCATTCATAACTTGTGCAAAATCACGCACTCTGCGAAATAAACGATTTGCGATACGTGGGGTTCCACGTGAACGCAATGCTATTTCCAATACGGCTTCCTCTTCAATTTCCGTATCCATGACACGGCTTGTACGCCATATGATCTGTTGCAACTCATCTAGACTGTAAAATTCCAGCTGCGATACTATACCAAAACGATCTCGCAATGGTGCTGTTAGATCTCCAGCTCTAGTCGTTGCGCCCACTAAAGTAAATGGTGGAAGATCCAAACGGATAGAGCGTGTCGTACTGGAATCTTTACCGACTACGATATCAATACAATAATCTTCCATTGCTGGATAGAGCACCTCTTCGACTTGTTTGGGTAAGCGGTGTATTTCATCAATAAACAAAACATCTCCTGCTTCTAAAGTTGATAAGATAGCAGCCAAATCTCCACTTTTTTCAATAGATGGTCCACTGGTTGTTTTAATATGCCCACCCATTTCATTTGCCAAGATATAAGACAATGTGGTTTTTCCTAATCCTGGAGGCCCATACAATAAGACATGATCCAAAGCTTCATTGCGTTGCTTCGCTGCCTGAATAAATACTGCTAGATTTTCTTTTAACTGCGCCTGCCCGATATATTCCTTTAATGTGGAAGGACGAAGTGTATCCTCTTCCTCAACTCCCTGCATTTCATTTGAAAGCACACGTTCCATGCCTTATACTCCCTTTCTTTTTGCCAATATAGATAATGCCTTTCGAATATATTGATCACTAGTCGTAGACTCTTCCATGGCCATTAATTCTTTTTTCACACTGCTAATTTCAGCATTTTTATAGCCTAAAGCTTTTAATGCCTCTATGGCATCCAACAGTTGGGCATTTTCTTTTGCCTCAATTTCAGTTACTTCTTCGACCAATTTATTCTTCAGATCCAAAACAATTTGACTTGCTGTTTTAGCACCAATGCCTGGTAATCCTTTTAATGTTTTGACATCATTATTTTCAATTGCCATGATCATATTTTTAGCAGGACAAACCGCCAACATACCCAATGCTGTTTTAGGGCCCACACCTTTTACACTGATCAATTGCAAAAACAAATCATGTTCTTCCATACTTGTAAAACCAAACAGCGTAATAGCATCCTCTCGAACATGCTGATAGGTAAACAAGGTTACTTCTGTATTCAAACGTACAGCCTGTGGATTTGCGATATATACACGATAACCAATGCCATTGTTATCTATGATCAAAGAATCATTGCTGTAGCTGTGAATCGTCCCACGAATAAATGCTATCATTTTTATCACCTTGTTTTATTTTATCACGCCTAACGCTAAAAAAAAAGAAGGAGTATGAGATTCCTAATGATTCTTCATCAGCCAACCACAAAGGAAAATATCAAAAAACAATGAAAGAGCTTTTAAGCTCTTTCATATAATCGTAAACCATTCGTGATTTGCTTAATAACATGTAAACGCAATAAATAAAAGAATCGACCTGTGGAAACCGTTACTCTTTGTCCATTGCAATTACCTGCTCAATAAAGGTAGGATCATACTTCTCCTTTAACTCCTTTTGCATAGTGATTGTTTCTGTTGCAGAAGATTCATTCCCTGTAGCATCCATATCATAATATTGTGTACTCTCTAAAAACAGACAATACAAACTTACCGCTTCTAGGTGCTGTTCTTCCTTCATGTAAAACGTATACGTGTCTAAAAAACGCTTTACTACGTCGCTTTTATGAATAATTGCCACAACTTGATCATGTTCATAAAATGAATAAAAATGTTTATCTGCCCCTAGCCCTGTTTCATAGATTTGGTAGGTTTTTTCCGGCGTTATAAGTTCATAATATTCCCATCCTGTTTTTACAAAAAGAATTTGTTTTGTAACATGTAGTCTGCTCATGCATTCAGCATATGGCATGCCATCTTTACGAATAACAACTTTTTCAAAACCTTCTGCATTTAGCTCATAATCATGACCAAGCAACTGCATCGTTCCTATCCACGCTTCGGGTAAAACAGTAGTACCTATAAGCTCACCTTTCCGTGTTATCTCATGTTTGCTTAATGGTAAGCGCTCTTTCTGCTCAAAATTTACAATCATAATTTCCTCCATTTTATATTTATATCTGTATTGAGTATATCGTAAACGGTTACATTTTACAACTAAGATTGAAATTAAAATCATGAACAGGTAATTTTTTTGCAAATCTTCGCATCTATCGTTAATTTTTAGAAGGTGATTGGTTATCTTATAATCCCTTTGATTATTTTTGTGAGATGGTCTGGGTTTTCCAGCATTGGCATATGACAACTATCTTTAACAAAAAAGAGTTGTAGTTTCGCCAAAGTATCCGCATCTAAACAAAGATCGTGTATACGATCAGGATATGCAGGCAAGCCACGATCACCATAAATACCATACACCAAGCAGTTCGCCTGCTGCACCAAATAAGCATCATCAAATGTTTCTTGCAGTTCTTTATTTAAGGCATCTAAGTAATAGATGGATTCTTCTTGAAGCATCGACATAAGTTCATCTTTTACTTCACTATTTTTTGCCAAAAGCAAATTGCGATAAAATGCCGCTGCCGGACGTAAATTAGTTTCTATGAAAATAATCCCTTTCACTCGCATTTGAAAGTCTGCACAAAGCTGTAAGGCAATCTTGCCACCCATACTATGTCCTATGATATAATCATAAGATGCTTTTCCATAGCGATCATAAACATCTTTCGTGATATCCATCACTTGTTTTGCCTGTAACAAAACATCATGCGAATACTTTACAAAAACATTGTCTTCTTCTTCCCAATCCTTTATCATGTATCGCCATATTTCCTTTGTACATTTTGCCCCAGGTAACCATAAAATTTTCATACTTCCTCCTTGGCTTTGCAATCATTTTTTAATTTTTTATAAACGGTAAGATACATCGTCAAATAGCTGCAACCACCACCAATAAAATTGGAAATCGGTTCAGCCAGAAACACTCCCATGACCCCCAATTGGCCAACTGTAGGCAGCCATAACGTTAACGGTATAACAATTATAACTTTGCGGAATAAAGAAAAAAAGATAGCTTGTCCACTTTTATTCAATGCCACAAAAACACTTTGCCCACTAAATTGAAATCCCATCATGAAATAACCAAAGTAATACAGTTGGATTGCCGGTATGCCCCGTTTTACAATCACTCGATCACTAGAAAAGATATGGAGGAAGAACGTAGGCGTCAAATAGACAAATAGCCACATGAGCAGCATATACGCAACAACAACGACACTCATAAAGCGAATTGCCTTCAAGACGCGCTCATCCTTATGAGCTCCGTAATTATACCCTAACACCGGCTGTGCAGCATTGGTAATTCCACTTGCAGGTAATGTGATGACTTCACGTAATGAATTTATAATGGTCATGATACTGATATACACATCACCACCATACTGTTGTAAACTGGCATTGCATACCACCTGTACAGCACTATTGGTAATAGCCATAACAAAGCCACTCATCCCTAGCATAAGGATCTTTTTTACGTAGCACAATTGCAATTTCAATGCATGTCGCCTCAGCATGATACCACTTTGTTTATGCGCAAGAAACCATAAGATGCAAACAGCCGATGCTAGCTGCGAAAGAACGCTTGCGATTGCTGCCCCCTTTACCCCTAAATGGAAACTGAAAATACATAACGGATCCAAAATGATATTGAGTACAGCACCCAATACTACACTTAACATCCCTATCTTTCCAAACCCTTGGGCATTTATAAAGCTGTTCATGCCTAAGGATATCATGACAAAGAGCGAGCCAAACATGTAAATGGTAATATAGTCATCTGCAAATGAAAAAATAGCATCACTTGCCCCAAACAAATATAAGATATCTGTTTTAAACAACAATACAAAAAGGGTTAAAACGATACCAAATACCAGTAAAAGCGTAAAGCTGTTTCCCATAATTTCTTCTGCTTTTTTCGTATTCCCACGTCCTCGCTCAATCGAAAACAAAGGAGCGCCACCCATCCCTGCCAGATTTGCAAAAGCAATGACTAAGGTGATGATGGGAAACGTAATGCCGACTCCGGCAAGTGCATGATCGGCTACATCAGGTAAACGGCCAATGTAAATACGATCAATGATGTTATATAAAACATTGATAAATTGTGCAAGGGTCATAGGCAAAGCCAGTCGTAAAATATGACGGGCTACACTTCCATTACCAAAATTTTCTCCCCCTTTGTGCTTGATCGTTGCTTCTATCTTGCCACGCATAAATCGTATCTACCAACCGAAAGGCTTTAAAAAATGTTCTTCCATATACCATGCAAAGCCATCTTCATCATTGCTTTTCTTTGTTATATCATCCGCAATCGCTTTCGTATCTGCACTGCCATTGCACATACATACACCTAAACCACTGCATGCAAGCATATCATTATCGTTACTTGTATCACCAAATGCCACCACACTTGCGAAAGAAAGCTGATTCATCTCACAGTATTTCTTTAGCGCAAAAGCTTTTGAAACGCGATGATCAGCAAATTCCATTAAGGTTGACTGTGTTTTAAAGCCTTTATAAAACGGTGAAGGATGCTGGGCAACATAGCGTTCAATTGATGGCATAACCTCTTCCGTTACGCGAAACATGATCTTTGCATTCTCTTTTTGATACAGCTGTTCAGGCGTATCCATAACAACAATCTCTTTGTCACTGCTTTTAGCAGAATGTTGCATCATCGCATCATTGCGTCTACACAGTAAATAACCATCATGATAAATAAAGTAGTTTGCATCAAATGGCTCCATCAACTCAATGATTTCTTTAATCCATTCGGGCTTTAATTTATAATAGCCAAATTCTTCTTGTCTTTTTTCATCCCATAATTCAGAACCATTCATACCAATCAAAATATCAAAAGGATAAGAAAATCCCCATTTCTTTGCATTCCGCTTTAATTCATCCAACGGTCTGCCAGAAGCGATACCGAATAATACTCCATGTGCATGTAGACGATCAATCACCTCTTTGGTCTTCCATGTCAATCGGCGATCTGTTGTCACCAAGGTACTATCAATATAACAAATAACCAATTGTATATTTTCCATACTACTGCCCCTCTCTTAGAACGTATGCTCATTATACTACAAAATGTCAATGGATTTAAATTGCATCCAATAAAGCCCATAAACAATTTAATGAAAAAACATCTTTACTAACACCATAGCCAAAGCTAAGAATAAAAGCAGCTAATGGAAGCATGAGAGCAAGGAAAGCGATAAACCCATCGTTTAATATGGAAGGCAATGTTCCTTGATAGGCAAAATACATAGTTAAGCCAATTAGCACTGCAGACAACACCATAATGCAAGATAAGCGAAATTGCCATTGTTTCACATAAGCACTCTTTACCTGTAAAAAACTTTGTAAATTTTCATATTCTCCCTTCTTTCCCAGAGTGATAACACCAATATCATCCACCTTGTGAAGATCAATCGTTTGTTGTGTGAATAATAAAATATGTTTCTGGCGCTGTTTTTTGGCTTTTGCATAACGCACTAATGCAGAAAGAATGTCCTCACCATAAACAACATCGCAGATATACCCATACGTATCCAGATGTTTTGCTTCTTCCAATTCCCAGGCATCTTTTACACAAAGGCGCATTTACATATGCTTACTTGCAAATAATGCTAACAGCCCTTCCATCGCCTCATCCTGTAATGTTTCATAATCTATATATACATATGATTTTGGTGCAAATGCTATCATAAGAAACCCTCCCTTTATAGTTCCCATTATATGGGATTCAGTAAAAGATTGCAATCATTTTCTTATATTTCTTATTTATCTTATATTTTTGGATGCAACATCATAATCGAGTAGGGTGAAATAAATCACCCTCTCACACCACCGTACGTACGGTTCCGT